>CALMSQ010000438.1:0-15751 GCA_937872345.1 uncultured Burkholderiales bacterium
AAGGAACTCGACGTCGACAAGGTGGCGGCCGAGCTGAACAACGGCGTGCTGAAGCTGCGCATCCCGAAGGCAGCGCATGCGCAGCCGAAGCGGATCGAGGTCAGGGTCAGCTGAGCGCCGCATGTCGGCCGGCCGCGCGATGAGGGTCCAGGTTCTCGAGCACGTGCCCTTCGAGGGCGTGGGCAGCATCGAGGGCTGGCTGCGCGCGCGCGACGCCGACGTGCGCTACACGCGCTTTCACGAACCGGGCCACGCGTTGCCCGACGCGCGCGGGCTCGATCTCGTGATCGCGATGGGCGGGCCGATGAGCGTCAACGACGAGGCGGCGCTGCCCTGGCTGAAGGCCGAGAAGCAGTTCCTGCGCGACGCGATCGGCGCGGGCCGCGCGGTGCTCGGCGTGTGCCTGGGCGCGCAGCTGGTCGCCAGCGCGCTCGGGGCGCGCGTGCAGCCGAATGCGCAGAAGGAGATCGGCTGGTTCGACGTGCGCGCGACGCCTGCCCCCGATGCGTTCCGCTTCCCGGATCGCCTGCTGGCGTTCCACTGGCACGGCGAGACCTTCGAATTGCCGCCGGGCGCGCGACGCCTGGCCTCGAGCGACGCCTGCCTGAACCAGGCGTTCCAGCTGGGAACGAACGTCGTCGGCGTGCAGTTCCACCTCGAGACCACGCCGCAGAGCCTGGACGCGATGATCGGCGCCGATCGGCGCGAGCTGGTCGAAGCCGCATTCGTCCAGTCCGAGGCGGCGCTTCGTGCCGTGCCGGCGTCGGCCTACAGGCGCATCAACGAAGTGATGGTCGAGCTGCTCGACTACCTCACCCGCCGGGAACCTCGCGCCGCCGGCGAGGCTCCCGCGCGCGCTGCCTGAGCCGCAGCGCGAACGCGCCGTCGAGCGTGCCGAGGAAGTCGGCGCACCAGCGGTGCACGTCGTGCTCGCGGATGCGCTGCAGCAGCGCGTGGTGGCGCGCCCGGCGCTCGGCCAGCGGCATCGCGAGCGCCTGCTGCAGCGCATCGGCGGTGCCGCGCGTGTCGTAGGGGTTCACCAGCAGCGCTTCGGCGAGCTGCTCGGCTGCGCCGGTGAATCGCGACAGCACCAGCACGCCGGGGTCGGAGGCGTGCTGCGAGGCGATGTATTCCTTGGCGACGAGGTTCATCCCGTCGCGCAGCGGCGTGATCACGCCGACGCGCGCCGCCCGGTAGAGCCCGGGAAGGCGGCGCCGCGCGACCGTGCGGTGGATGTAGCGCACCGGCATCCAGTCGAGCTCGCCGAAGTCGCCGTTCACCGCGCCGCACAGCCGCTCGAGCTCGGTGCGGATCTCCGCGTAGGCCTCGACGCTTTCACGGCTCGGGGACGCGATCTGGATCAGCGTCGCGCTGTTGCGGTTCTCGGGGTAGCGCGTGAGCAGCTCGCGGAACGCGCGGATCCGCTGCGGAATGCCCTTCGAGTAATCGAGCCGGTCGACGCCGATCAGCAGCCGGCGGCGCGCGTATTCGTCGCGCGTCGTCTCGTAGGCCTCGCGCGCGTCCCTGCCGTGGCCGAGCCGCTCGAATTCGTCGACGTCGATGCCGATCGGGAACGCCTGCGCGTGCAGTCGGCGGCCGAATGCGTCGAGGCCGTGGTCGCCCGCCGGCGTGGCGTCGGCCGAGGCGATCGCGTGGCCGGCGAAGTGCCCGAGATCCGTGCGGCTCTGGAACCCGACCACGTCACAGGAGAACAGCGACCGGGTCAGCCATTCGTGATCCGGGATCGCCTCGAAAATCGGCGGCGGCGGCATCGGGATGTGCAGGAAGAAGCCGATCCGCTGCGCGCAGCCCGCGGCGCGCAATTCGGCGGCCAGCGGAATCAGGTGGTAGTCGTGCACCCAGACGATGTCGTCGGGGCGCAGCAGCGGCAGCAGCCGCCGCGCGAACAGCTGGTTCACGCGGCGGTAGCCCTCCACGTACTGTCCGTCGAAGTCGGCCAGGTCGAGCCGGTAGTGGAAGACCGGCCACAGCACGCCGTTGCTGTAGCCTGCGTAGTAGGCGTCGTGGTCGTCGCGGCACAGGTCGACGGTGGCCAGCGTCACCGCTCCCGCCTGCTGCAGGTGCAGGTCGCCTTCGCCGGGCGTGCCGCCTTCGACGATCGCGCCGCTCCAGCCGAACCAAAGGCCGCCGGTGGCCTGCAGGGCCTCGCCGAGCGCGACCGCCAATCCGCCCGCGGCGGGCTTGCGCGGATCGGCGACGCGATTGGACACGACCACCAGGCGAGGCATCGGCGCGCTCCTCAGATCACGGTGTCCCAGGGCGCCGACAGGCTCACGGCACCGTTGATGATGCCGACCATCGAGTAGGTCTGCGGGAAATTCCCCCACATCTCGCCGCTCGCCGGATGAGTGTCCTCGGAGAGCAGGCCGAGGTGGTTGCGATGCGCGAGCATCGACTCGAAGATCTCGCGCGCCTGCGGCCGGCGCCCGGTGCGCGCCAGCGCGTCGATCCTCCAGAACGTGCAGATGTTGAACGCGGTCTCGGGCTTGCCGAAGTCGTCGGGCGCCTCGTAGCGCCGCATGTACGGGCCGTCGCAGAGGTGCCGCTCGAGCGCGTCGAGCGTCGACACGAAGCGCGGATCGCGCGCATCGACGAGCCCGACCTCGGCCATCAGCAGCACGCTCGCGTCGAGGTCGCGCCCGCCGAAGCTCTCGACGAAGGCGCGGCGCTCGTCGTTCCAGGCCTCGCGCAGGATCCGCTCGCGCATCGCGGCGGCGTACGACGCCCAGTACGCGGCGCGCCCGGGCACGCCCAGCAACGCCGCGATCCGGCCGAGCCGGTCGCAGGCCGCCCAGCTCATCAGTGCCGACGACGTGTGCACCCGCGCGCGCGTGCGCAGTTCCCACATGCCGGCGTCGGGCTGGCCGAACACCTTCACTGCCTGCTCGCCGGCCTGCTCGAGCCGCCGGAACTCGGGCAGGCCGGCGCGGCGCAGCAGCCGGTGGTCGTAGAACGCCTGCGACGCGCCGAGCACCACGTTGCCGTAGACGTCGTGCTGCAGATGCTCGTGCGCCTGGTTGCCGACGCGCACCGGCCCCATGCCGCGGTAGCCGGAGAGACCCTCGCAGATCGACTCGGGCAGGCGGCGCTCGAGGCCGATCCCGTACAGCGGCTGGATGTGGCCCCCGCCCGCGTCGACGACGACGTTGGCGAGCCAGCCGAGGTAGTCCTCCATCGTGCCGACTTCGGACAGGCTGTTGAGCGCGCGCACCACGAAGAATGCGTCGCGCAGCCAGCAGTAGCGGTAGTCCCAGTTGCGGCCGCTGTGCGGCGCCTCGGGGATGCTGGTCGTCATCGCCGCGACGATCGCCCCGGTGTCCTCGAACACCGACAGCTTCAGCGTGATCGCCGCGCGGATCACCGCGTCCTGCCACTCGAGCGGCACGGCCAGGCGCTGGCTCCAGCCGCGCCAGTAGGCGACGGTCTCCTGCTCGAAGTGCCGCGCGGTGTCGGCGACGCCGTCGTGCAGCGTCTCGTCGGCGCCGAGCAGGAAGTTCAGCTCGCGATCGAGCACGAAAGGCTGCCGGGCGAGGACGTGCGAGATCGAAGCGTCGGTGTTCAGCCGCAGCGTCAGCGAGTCGCCGACGTAGCGCACGTGATTGCTGCCGCGCGTCACCTCCGGTGCGACCGAGCCCCAGGCGAAGCGCGGTTCGACCGAGACGCGGATCCGCGGCGTGCCGGCGATCGGCCGGACGCGGCGCACCAGCATCATCGGCCGGAAGAACCGCGACCGGCTCATGAACCGGGGCGCGAAGTCGGTGATCTCGAGGCCCTGTCCAGCGCCGTCGACGAGCTGCGTGCGCAGTACCGCCGTGTTGGGCTCATAGTGCTGCCGCGACTCGGCGAAGTCCTCGATCTCGATCGCGAACGCGCTCGCGCGCCCGGAGGGCTCGAGCAGCGCGTCGAAGACCGGGTCGCCGTCGAAGCGCGGCAGGCAGCACCAGACGACGCGGCCGCGCGTGTCGATCAGCGCGCTGAACGCGCAGTTGCCGATCACGCCGAGCGCGAGCGAGGGTTCGGCCAGGGCGGAGAAGCCGGCTTCGCGCGCGGCCGGCTTCGCACGGGACGCCGCGCCCAATGCTTCCGGTCGGACTTCGCCGCTCATCGTGTCGCTCCTTCGGTCATCGTGGCGTTCGCCTCAGCGCGCCGGTGCCGCGGCGGCGGCGGCCGTCGCGAGCCAGCCGCGCAGTGCTTCGGGCGACTCGCAACCGTGCCGCGCGAACGTCTCGCCGTCGCCGACCTTGATCGCGACGCCTCCGGCTGCCTGGACGAACGCGAACCCCGCCTCGTCGGTCACGTCGTCGCCTGCGAAGATCGGCTGTCGCCCCCGGAACGGTTCGATCGCCATCAGCGTGGCGATCGCGCGGCCCTTGTCGACGCCGGCGAGCCTGACCTCGATCAGGCACTTGCCGTGCAGCAGCTCGAGCTCCGGGCGATTCCTGACCGACGCAGCCATCGCGTCGATGCACGTCCGGGCGAGCTGCGGCGCGCCGCGGAAGTGCAGCGCGACCGACGTCGCCTTGCGTTCGAGGACGAGCCCCGCGTGCCCGCGGGCGAGCGCCGAGCCCACCCGCACCGGCTCGCGCAGGTCCGGCGCCGGCGCGCACTGAAGTCGCCCGTCGGGCAGGCGCAGCACGGCGCCGTGTTCCGCGGCGAGGGCCGGACGCAATGGCGCGAGGAAGCGGTCGAGATCGGCCACCGGGCGTCCGGAGACGATCGCCAGCGCGCCGCCGAGCGATGCGTTCAGCGCCACGAGGCTCTCGACGAGGCCCGGCGCGGTGCGCACCGCATCCGGGGTGGGCGCGAGCTCGGCCAGCGTCCCGTCGAAGTCGAGGAACAGCGCGCTCGACTCGCGGATCGGCGGCAGCGCGCCGCTGCGTGGATCGGAGGTCGGCATGAGGGTCGAGTCTAACGGCTTCGCCGCCCGCGCGGGCGCGATCGGCCTCCCCGCATCTTCATATCAGGTGATATTATCCCGCAGCCCGCCGTCCCCGTCCGCCGAACCGATGGACTCCCAGCGCAACTTCGGCTTCCTGCTGAAAGACGTTTCGCGCCTGTACTCGCGCAATTTCGAACGCCACGCAGCCGGGCTTGCGCTGACGCTCGAGCAGTGCCGGATCCTGACGCACCTGGCGCGCAACGAGGGCGTGTCGCAGGCCCGGCTTGCGGAACTCACCGACACCGATCCGATGACGCTTGGGCGAATCGTCGAGCGGATGGAGGGCGAGCAACTCGTCGAACGCAGGGCGGACCCGGACGACCGGAGGGTGCGCACGCTGTTCCTGCGTCCCGCGGCGGGCCCCCTGTTGCAGACGATCTGGACGCTGTCGGACCGGGCGCGCAGCGAGGCGCTCGCGGGGCTCGCCGCCGGCGACAGGGCGCAACTCGTGAGGCTGATGAAGCGCATCCGCGACAATCTGGACACGCTGATGCCGGGCAGCGCCGATCGCGCCGGCGAACCGGCTGCGCGGCGCTCGCGCGGGCGGCACGACGCCACGCGGGCATGAGCATGCGTGCACCTGCCACGGCCCGCGCTGCGGCGTCGGGGAGCGCTGCTTGCTCGTAGGCATCGTACGCACCGCGCTGCACCGTCCGTACACCTTCGTGGTGATGGCGTTGCTGCTGCTGATTTTCGGGCCGTTGGCCGCGCTGCGCACGCCGACCGACATCTTCCCGGAGATCCGGATTCCGGTAATCGCCATCGCGTGGCAGTACACCGGCATCCCGCCCGACCAGATGTCGGGGCGGATCAGCACCCTGTTCCAGCGGGCGCTGACCACGACGGTCAACGACATCGAGCACATCGAGGCCAACTCGTATCCGGGCATCGGGATCGTGAAGGTGTTCTTCCAGCCCGGCGTCGACATCGCGGTGGCCAACGCACAGGTGACCGCGATCGCGCAGACCGTGGTGAAGCAGATGCCCGCGGGCATGACGCCGCCGCTGATCCTGAACTACAACGCGTCCACGGTCCCGATCCTGCAGCTCGCGCTGTCGGGAAAGGGCTTGTCGGAGCAGAACCTGTTCGACCTCGGCGTCAACACGGTGCGCCCGCCGCTGGTGACCGTCGCGGGGGCGGCGATTCCGTGGCCGTACGGCGGCAAACAGCGACAGGTGCAGATCGACCTCGAACCGGCGGCGCTCCAGGCGCGCGGGCTGTCGGCGCAGGACGTCGCCAATGCGCTCGCCGCCCAGAACCTGATCGTTCCGGTGGGCACCCAGAAGGTCGGAAGCCTGGAGTACACGCTGCAGCTGAACAACGCGCCGTCGGCAATCCGCGAGTTGGGCGACCTGCCGATCAAGGTCGTCCAGGGCAGCACCGTCTACATTCGCGACGTCGCGAACGTGCGCGACGGAAGCGCGCCGCAGACCAACGTCGTCCACGTCGACGGGGGGCGCTCGGTGCTGATGTCGGTCCTGAAGAACGGCGCGACGTCGACGCTGGCCATCGTCGACGGCGTTCGTTCGAAGCTCGACGAGCTGCGTGCCTCGCTACCGGAGAACCTCAAGGTCGTTCCGATCAACGACCAGTCGCTGTTCGTTCGCGCGGCGATCCGCGGCGTGGCGATCGAGGGGACGATCGCGGCGTTGCTGACCAGCGTCATGATCCTTCTCTTTCTCGGAAGCTGGAGATCGACGCTGATCATCGCGGTGTCGATTCCGCTCTCGATCCTCGGCTCGATCGTCGGACTCGCCGCGATCGGCGAGACCCTCAACATCATGACGCTGGGCGGGCTCGCGCTCGCGGTCGGGATCCTCGTCGACGACGCGACGGTGACCATCGAGAACATCAACTGGCACCTCGAGAAGGGCAAGGACGTCGAGACCGCGATCATGGACGGCGCCCGGCAGATCGTGACGCCGGCGTTCGTCTCGCTGCTGTGCATCTGCATCGTCTTCGTGCCGATGTTCTTCCTGCGGGGCGTCCCGCGATTCCTGTTCGTGCCGATGGCCGAGGCGGTGATGTTCGCGATGGCCTGCTCGTTCGTGCTCTCGCGCACGCTGGTGCCCACGATGTCGCGCTACCTGCTCAGGCCGCATGCGCCGCACACCGACATGCATGGCACGCGCGCGACGCTTCCACCCACCCGCAATCCGCTGCTGCTGTTCCAGCGCGTCTTCGAGGAACGCTTCGAGCGTGTGCGCGCCGGCTATCGCGAGCTGCTCGAGGCGCTGATGCGTCGTCGGCGCGGTTTCGTGGTGGCGTTCGCCGCCCTCGTGGTGTTGTCGTTCGGCCTCGTGCCGTTCCTCGGGGCCGATTTCTTCCCCGCCGTCGACAGCGGGCAGATCCTGATGCACGCCCGCGCGCCGGTGGGCACCCGGGTCGAGGAGACGGCCGCGCGCTTCGCCCGCATCCGCGACGCGATACGCCAGGTCATCCCGGACGACGAGATCGCGACGCTCGTCGACAACGTCGGCCTGCCGCCGAGCAGCATCAACCTGACCTACAACAACACCGGCGTGATCGGCACCCAGGACGGCGACATCCAGATCGCGCTGCGCAAGGATCATCGCCCGACTGCGGACTACGTTCGCGAACTGCGCGAGCGGCTGCCGCGCGAGTTTCCCGATACCGTGTTCTCGTTCCCGCCGGCCGACATCGTCAGCCAGATCCTGAATTTCGGCGCGCCGGCCCCGATCGACATCCAGATCCGCGGCCGCGACCTCGACGCGAGCTTCGCCTACGCGAACACGCTGATCAAGGCGATCCGCCGCATCCCCGGCGTCGCCGACGCCAGGATCCAGCAGTCGAAGCGACGGCCCGTGTTCGAGATCGATCTCGATCGGACCCAGGCGCAGGCCGTCGGCCTCACGGCCCGCGACGTGACGAACAACCTCGTGGTCAATCTCGCGGGCAGCAGCCAGGTCGCCCCGACGTTCTGGCTGAATCCGGCAAACGGCGTGTCCTATCCGATCGTGCTCCAGACACCGCAGTACAGCCTCGACTCGCTGGGCGCGCTCGCGGCGCTGCCGGTAGGCAGCCCGGTCGACGGTGCGCCGCAGCTGCTCGGCGGCCTGGCGCGCTTCGGCAGGAACGCCACCCACGCGGTGGTGAGCCAGTACGACCTCGAGGCCATGGTGCAGGTCAACGCGACGACCCAGGATCGCGACCTGGGCGCGGTCACGCGCGACATCCGGCGCGCGATCGCCGAGACCGCCGGCGAAGTCCCCGCAGGCGCGAGGGTGGTGCTGCTCGGGCAGGTGCGGACGATGGAACAGGCGTTCTCGGGCCTGCTGTTCGGCCTGCTGGGAGCGATCGTCCTGATCTACCTGCTGATCGTCGTGAACTTCCAGTCGTGGCGCGATCCGTTCGTCATCGTCTCGGCACTCCCCGCGGCGCTCGCCGGCATCGTCTGGATGCTGTTCGCCACGCACACGACGATCTCCGTGCCGGCGCTCACCGGCGCGATCATGTGCATGGGGGTCGCGACCGCGAACAGCGTGCTCGTCATGAGCTTCGCGCGCGAGCGTCTCGAGCAGCATGGCGACGCGGTCGCCGCCGCGATCGACGCCGGATTCGTTCGCTTCCGCCCGGTCCTGATGACCGCGTTGGCGATGATCATCGGCATGCTGCCCATGGCGCTCGGCCTCGGCGAGGGCGGCGAGCAGAACGCGCCACTCGGCCGGGCCGTCATCGGCGGCCTCGTCTTCGCCACGGTCGCCACCCTCGTCTTCGTCCCGGTCGTCTTCAGCCTCGTGCATGCCCGGCACGGTCCCAGGGCCACGCCGGGCGCCGCCCTCGGAGAGCCTCATGCCGCCTGATTCCGTCGTGCCGAAGCCGCCGCGCCGCGGTTGGCGGCTTGCCGCGATCGCGTTGGCGCTCGTCGCGGCGGCGATCGTCGCCGACGGGATCGCCACGCGGAACTCCGCGGCGACCCGGCTGCGCGAGCGCGCCGATGCGCAGTCGGTGCCGACCGTGGCCATCGTCGCACCCGGGCGGGGCGAGGCGGGTTCGGCGCTCGAGTTGCCCGGGCGCATCGAGGCCTACGCGCGGGCCCCGATCCATGCCAGGGTGAGCGGGTACCTGAAGCGCTGGTATGCGGACATCGGCGCGACGGTCAAGGCGGGCCAGCTGCTCGCCGAGATCGAGACGCCGGAGCTGGACCAGCAGCTGATGCAGGCGCGCGCCGAGCTCGCCAACGCCAGGGCGAGCGCCACGCTGGCGGCGACCACGGCGAAGCGCTGGCAGTCGCTTCTCGCCACCGACTCGGTCTCTCGCCAGGAGGCCGACGAGAAGGCGGCCGACTTCGCCGCGAAGCAGGCGGTGGTCCAGGCGCTGCAGGCGAACGTCGAGCGCATCGAGACGCTGAAGCGGTTCGCGCGGATCGTCGCGCCGTTCGACGGTACCGTCACGTCGCGCTCGACCGACGTCGGCGCGCTGATCAACGCCGGCGGCGCCCAGGGGGCCGAGTTGTTCGTCGTCTCGGACACCCGAAGGCTGCGCGTCTACGTGAGCGTGCCCCAGAGCTACGTCGCCGCGATCCGGACCGGCGCCAGCGCGACGCTGGGCGTGCCGGAGCGGCCCGGCAAGGCGTATCCCGCGACCGTGCAGTCGATGGCTCGCGCGATCAATACGGCGACGGGAAGCATGCTGGTGCAGCTGAGCGCCGACAATCCGAAGGCGGAACTGTTGCCGGGGGGATTCGCCACGGTGAACTTCCGGCTGCCCGCGGCGGTGGACACGCTGACGATTCCGCCCGGCGCGCTGATCTTCGACAAGGCCGGACTGAGGGTCGCGACCGTCGATGCGCACGACAAGGTGGCGCTCAAGACGGTGACCGTGGCGCGCGACCTCGGGTCGGTGGTCGAACTGTCGTCCGGGCTGGAGCCCCACGACCGGGTCATCGAGAGCCCTCCCGACGGCATTGCCGACGGCGATCCGGTGCGCATCGCGGCAGCCGAGCCGGACGCGGCAGCGCCGGGTTCGTCGGGGGGCCGCGCGCGTGGCCGATAGCCTGCGCGGTCTCGCGACCGCGCGCCGCGCCGCGTGGGCCGTGATTGCGTTCGCGGCCCTGTCGAGCGCCTGTTCGCAGGCGCCGGTGATGCGCACGCCCGAGATCGCGCTGCCGGCCCGCTTCAAGGAAGAGGCGACGCCGCCATCGGCGGCCAGGTCCGCGGACCCGCTGCCGCGCGAAGGCTGGTGGAAACTGTACGGCGACAGCGAGCTCGATGCGCTGCAGCGGCGCCTGCTCGAGCACAGCGCCGATCTCGCGTCGGCGCTGGCGCGCTATCGGCAGGCCCGGGCCGCGAGCGAGCAGTTGCGCGCGAGCCGCTTTCCGCGGCTCGACGCGTCATTCAACACGCAGGCCGATCGCCAGTCGGAGCAGCGGCCCCTCAGGGTGCTCGGACCGAATTCGCCCGACGAGTACCGCTCGACCACGCTCGGTTTCGATCTCGGCTACGAAGTGGACCTCTGGGGGCGCGTGAGCAACCTCGTCGCCTCCGGCGAGGCGCTCGAACGGGCCGCCGCGGCGGACCTGGAGTCGGCTCGGCTGAGCCTGCAGGCGCAACTCGCCGACCGCTACGTCGCGCTGCGCGGCGTCGATCAGGACGTGGAACTGCTGCGCGGGACCGAGGTCGCCTACCGCAGGGCCCTGGATCTGATTGCGCAACGACATGGGGGCGGAATCGCGTCCGGCCTCGACGTGGCGCGGGCGCAGGCCCAGCTCGAATCGACGCGATCGCAGCTGAAGCAGTCGATTGCGCAGCGCGCGCTGATCGAGCACGAGATCGCGTCGCTGGTCGGCGTCCCGGCGTCCGGCTTCGCGATCGCGCCGCGGGTCGCGCCGATCGCGTTGCCGCAGGTTCCGGCCGGCCTGCCTTCGTCGCTGCTGCAGCGTCGCCCCGACATCGCCGCCGCCCAGCGACGCGTCGTCGCGGCGAACGCCAGCGTCGGCGTGGCGCGCGCCGCGTTCTTCCCGACCGTCACGCTCGGCGCGCAGTTCGGGCTGCAGAGCGACGACATCCGGAGTCTCCTGCAGGCATCGAACGTCTTCTGGGCCGTCGGTCCGACGCTGTTCCTGAGCCTGTTCGACGCAGGCCGGCGCGAAGCCGAAGTCGCGCGTGCGCGCGCCGTCCTCGACGAGGCCGGCGCGAAGTACCGTGTCGTGGTGCTCGCCGCATTCCAGCAGGTCGAGGACAGCCTGGCGCTGATCGACCGGCTCGGCTCGGCGCACGAGTCGGAGCGTGCGGCGGTCGAGGCCGCGCAGCGTTCGCTCGACCTGGCGAGCGCCCGCTATCGCGAGGGCGCCGCCAGCTACCTGGAAGTGGTGACGTCGCAGGCCGCGACCCTCCAGGCGCGCCGAAACGCCGACGACCTGGCGACGCGGCAACGCCGTGCCAGCGTGCAGCTGATTCGCGCGCTCGGCGGCGGATGGGTGTCGCCGGGCGAGCAGCCCGGCACGCCGGGCCCGGCGACGCACACGGGCTCGTGAACGCCGACCCGGCGCCGGCGAACCTGCATCGTCATCTCGTCGAGGGCACTCGAGCCGCTTCACCGGCGCCAGGCCCCGCAGCGTGGGCGCGAGCGGGATTGCCCCCCGGATCCCGATGGCGGTCGACGTCCGGAGCCATGTCGCCAAGCGCGCGGGCCAGCGCAATCTCCAGCGGCGTCTGTGCCAGCGGCCCCGCGAGGCGCTCGAGCGCGCTGCCGTCCAGCACGTGCGGGACGCGCCACAGGTACCCCATCTCGGCGATCTCGCGCCACATCGGCACTACGAGGCCGCCGGCGCGCAGCAGCGGCCATGGCAGGCGGCCGTGCCGCCAGCCGGACGCGGGCCGCAGCCCGAGCGACTCGGCGGCACGCTCCAGCGAGGCGAGGAACGACGCGCCGGTGGGCGCGTGGCCCGCGAAGTGCAGGCGCGTGAACGCCGGCAGGTCGCGCCGCGCCGCGATCGCGACGAACGCCTGCGCGAGGTCGGGCAGGTAGGCCCAGGCGTGCGCGACGTCGAGCGGGCCAGGGTAGACGAGCCTGCCCGCGCGCAGCGACTTCGCGACGACCAGGTCCAGCCAGCTGCCGCGGCCGCCGCCGAAGAAATCTCCCGCGCGGATCACCACGCCGCGCAGACCCTGCGCGGCGCGGGCTTCGATCTCGGCCTCGATCGCGACGCGGATGCGACCCTTGCGGGTCGACGGCCGCTGCGGCGTTTCCTCTCGCAGCAGGGCCGGCATCGGTTCGCCGAAGTTGTAGACGTTGCCGGGCAGCATGAAGGTGGCGTCCAGCGACGCTGCCAGGTCCATGCCGGCGCGCGCCAGCGGCATCGCCTCGCGGGCCCAGTCGGTGTAGCGCGGGTTCAGTGCATGCACGACGACGCGCGCGCCACGGGCCTCTCGGGCCAGCCGCGCCTGCTCGTTCAGAGGTGTCGCGACGTGTCGCGCGCCGGGCGGCAATGCGCCGGGTGCGCGCCGGGCGTGCGCGAGCACCTGCCAGCCGGCGGCGGCAAACGCCTGCACGGCGGCCGCGCCGAAGCGGCCGTTGGCGCCGAGCACGAGGACAGCCGGAGGGGCGGGGATCATCACGAGGCTCCAGGGGGTGACGCAATCCCGCCAGTGTCGGCCTTCGACACTCATTCGGCAATTGTCGATCACCGTATTCGAGCCATACAATTCTGCATGGCAGTGGATCGATTCGACTGGGCGCTGGTCCGAAGCTTCGTCGCCGTGCTCGACGCGGGAAGCCTGACAGGCGCTGCGCGCGCGCTGGGTGCGCAGCAGCCGACGCTGAGCCGCCACATCGCCGAGCTCGAGGCGCAGCTCGGGGCGCCGCTGTTCGAGCGCACCGGACGTGGCGTCACGCCGACGGCCGCGGCGCTGGCGATCGCCGACGCCGCCCGGCAGATGGAAGCGGGCGCGCACGGCCTCGTGCGTGCCGTCTCGGGCCTGGGGCAGGCGACCAGCGGCAAGGTGCGGATCACGACCAGCCAGGTCGCCGCCGCCTGGCTGCTGCCGCCCGTACTCGCCGCGCTGCAGGACGAGGAGCCGGCGATCCAGGTCGAGCTCGTGGCCTCGAACACGCTCAGCAACCTGTTGCGCCGCGAGGCGGACATCGCGGTGCGAATGGTGCGGCCGACCCAGGGCGCGCTGGTCGCGCGCCGGATCGCCGACATCGGGATCGGTGCCTACGCGCACGAGCGTTACCTGGCCGCGGCGGGCGTGCCGCGCAGGCCGGCTGACCTGCTGCGGCATCGGCTGGTGGGCTTCGATCGGGACGACACGATCGTCCGCGGCTTCGCGCGGCTCGGCGTGCCGATCGCGCGCGAGCAGTTCGCGCTGCGCACCGACGACCACATCGCGTACGGTGAACTGGTCGACGCCGGCGCGGGCATCGGGTTCATGGCGCACTACGTGGCGGCGCGCCGGCCGGGGCTGCGGCGGCTGTTGCCGCACGCGCGGATCGGGCCGTTGCCGTGCTGGCTCGCGGTGCATCGCGAGATCCGGTCGAGCCGGGTGGTTCGGTGCGTCTACGATTTCCTCGCGCAGGGCATCGCGCAACGGCTGGCAGGCTTCGGCGACTGATCCGCCCGATGCGATAGCATCCACGGCGCGCGCAAGGCACCTTGATGAAACCCCTGGTCCATGACGTCGGCATGCACGACGGAGCCGACACCGACTTCTACCTGCAGTGGTTGTGCAGCTTCCACATCTGCTCGTGGCCGATCGCCTTGGCGAAGGCCGGCACCCGGCAGCGCGCGGCCTCGGCCGCCTCGGCCGACATGGACGCCGACACCGACTCGATTGCGGCAGGCGCGGCCGGATTCGCGCTCGAGCTGCGATTCTCGCCTGCCACCTCGGGGGCGACCAGGCCGATCGCCGCGACGAAGGCCACGACGACCAGCCCCTGCACCGGCGTTCCGCCGGCGCCGGGTGCCGGCACGTAGTCGCAGGCCTGGCCCGCGCACGGGCCGCGCCGCGTTCCGGGGAGCCGCTCGTAGACGATGCATCCGAGGCAGATGCCGAACGCGGTCTCGAAGAACAGCAGCAGCAGGCACAGCGCGCAGACGATCAGGTTCAGCGGGCCGACGACGCGCTCGATCACCACGAGGTAAAGCATCGCGAGCGCCAGCGCGAGCCCGATCGACCACGCGAACCGCTTCTGAGCCGCGCCGACGTACTCGGGCGCTTGCCTGCGCACCAGCCACTGCCCGACGATCAGGCTGGGTGAGAGGCGCGGGCTCACGAAGATGCGCAGCGCGAAGTCGACGAGGAACGCGACGACGAACACCCGTGTCGGCGCGAAGTTGCCGAGCAGCCACGCGTTCATGAACGCGACGATCGCGAACAGGAACAGGATGCCGGCGGCAGCGCGCACGGCGCGTTCGTTGAGCAGCGCCGGCGCGGGGCCGGATTCGACGGGTCGATCGATCATCGGGACTGACTCGCTTGAGGTCAGGCCGATGATCGCCCCGGAGCGGCGGATCTGCGTATGATCAGGATCATATGAGCACGCATGCCCGCGAGCTTCCCGTCGAACTGAAGGAGTTGCTGCCGCCGCGCTTGCACGCGCGCTGCGCGAACGGGCGGTATGCCCGGGGCACGACGCTGTTCGAGACCGGCAGGCGGCCGGCGTTCATGTTCTACGTGGCCTCGGGCGAGGTCACGCTCGAGCGCCACGGAATCCATGGCGAGCCCGTCGTCATGCAGCGCTGCCGGCGCGGATTCGTGGGCGAGGCGAGCCTGCATTCGTCGCGCTACCACTGCGACGCCCGCGTCGTGACCGACGCCGAGATCAGCCGGATCCCGCTGCGCGAACTCGGCGAGGCGCTGGACGCCGATCCGTCGTTCGCCGTGCGCTGGATCGGGATGCTCAACCGCGAAGTCAGGCGACTGCGGCTGCAGTGCGAGCGCCTGAGCCTGAACACCGTCGAGGCGCGGCTGATTCACCTGCTCGACACCGAAGGCAGCGACGGCGGTTATCCGGTGGGCGCCGGGTTGAAGTCGATCGCGCGCGAGATCGGCGTCACCCACGAAGCGCTGTACCGCTGCGTCGCGAGCCTCGAGCGGCGCGGCATCGTGAACCGGATCGACGGGTGCCTGCGCCGCGTGGTCGCGCTGCCGCGCGTGGTCGCGCGTCGCACTTAGTCGGCACCGGGAGCGCGGAGCGCGAAGCGCCGGCGCCCGCGCGCGCTCAGCTCTCGCCGGTCACGCCGAACTCGATCGGCGCCTTCACGTAGAACACCCGGACCCGCTCGTCGCGCAGCCGCTGGAAGAGGCGCTCGGCGTCGGCCTCGCCGAGCGCCATCGTCACTTCGACGGGCTGGTCGGCGAGTTCGATGAAGTGCGCCGAGTGCAACTTGCGATCATGGCCGAAGCCCTCGGAGGCGGCGAGCAGCGTCGCCCCGCCGATGCCGAGCTTGCGCGCCTCCTGCAGCAGCCACTCGCCGAGCGGCAGGCCGCCGTGCCGGCGATCGTGCGTCGTGAAGAACGTCAACTGGTAGCCCTGCATCGTTGTCTCCTCACAGGCGCTCGAGCAGTTTCACCGACGCCAGGCCCAGCAGCGTGAGCGCGAGCGAACCCGCGACGTGCATGCCGATGGCGGCGGACGCCCACAGCAGGCGCCCCTGCTGGATCAGCGTGGTGACTTCCGCCGAGAAAGTCGAAAACGTCGTCAGTCCGCCGAGGAAGCCGGTGACGACCAGCAGGCGCCACTCGGGTGGAAGGCCGGGGTGATCGGCGAACACCGCCATCGCCACGCCGATCAGGTAGCCGCCGATCAGGTTCGCCGCCAGCGTGC
>CALMSQ010000439.1:0-16091 GCA_937872345.1 uncultured Burkholderiales bacterium
CTGCGCTTCGTCGACGAGATGCGCCGCACCGGCCGCATCGGCGCCGAGGTGTCGATGCTGAAGATCAAGGGCACCGAAATCCAGCAGGCGATCACCGAGTTGCTGATGCAGGTCGCTGGGCCGCTCGCGCAGTCGTTCAGGCCGCTCGACTACGAGAACTTCGACGGCTTCACCGCGTCGATCGCCCCGCGCTACTTCAACTTCCGGAAGACCTCGATCTACGCGGGCTCCAACGAGATCCAGCGCAACATCATCGCCAAGGCGGCCCTCGGCCTCTGAACCGGACGCGCAGACCATGGACTTCCAGTACACCGAAGAGCAGCAGCTGCTGGCCGACAGCGTCCGGCGGCTGGTCGACAAGCGCTATGACTTCGAGTCGCGCAAGGGCATCGTCGCGTCGCCGTCCGGGCACAGCGCCGAAGCCTGGCGCGAACTGGCCGGACTCGGCCTGCTGTCGCTGCCGTTCGCCGAAGCCGACGGCGGCTTCGGCGGCGGCGCGGTCGACCTGATCGCCACGATGGAGGCGATCGGCGAGGGGCTCGTCGTCGAGCCGTTCCTGTCGACGCTCGCGCCGGCCGGCCGGCTCGTCGCGCGCTGTGGCAGCGACGCGCAGCGCGCCGCGCTGCTGCCGGCGGTCATCGACGGGTCCCTCAAGCTCGCGTTCGCGCATGGCGAGCGCAACTCCCGCTACACGCTGTCGCAGGTCGAGGCCCGCGCGACCAAGGCCGGCGACGGCTGGGTGCTCGACGGCGAGAAGGCGGTCGTGCTGCACGCGCCGATCGCGGACCGCCTCGTCGTGTCGGCGCGCAGCGCCGGCGCGGCGGGCGACGCGTCGGGGATCAGCCTGTTCGTCGTGGACGCGAAGGCGGCCGGGCTCGCGATGAAGACCTTCCGCACCGTCGACAACCTGCGCGCGGCCGACCTGGTGATGAAGGGCGTGAAGCTGCCGCCCGATGCGCTGCTGGGCGAGGCCGGCGCCGCGTTGCCGGCGATCGAGGAGGCGGTGGATTTCGCGACGGTGCTGCTGTGCGCCGAAGGCGTCGGCGCGATGCGCTACGCCAACCAGGCGACGCTCGAGTACCTCAAGACGCGCAAGCAGTTCGGCGTGCCGATCGGCTCGTTCCAGGCGCTGCAGCACCGGATGGTCGACATGACGATCAGCGCCGAACAGGCGCGCTCGATCACCTATCTCGCCTGCGCGAAGGTCGACGCGGCCACGCGCGGGAGCGTCGACGCGGCCGAGCGGCGCCGCGTCGTCTCGGCGGCGAAGGTCAAGGTGGCCGACGCGGCGCGCCACGTGGGCCAGGAGGCGATCCAGCTGCACGGCGGCATGGGGATGACGCAGGAAATGAAGGTCGCGCACACCTTCAAGCGGTTGACGATGATCGCGCAACAGTTCGGCGACGCCGAGCACCACCTGGAGCGCTTCGCCGCGGCGGGCTGAGGCCGCGTCCGGCCGGTGCGTCAGGCGCCGGTCGCGGGATACCAGTGCCGCGTCCGGTTGGCGATCGCCACCAGCGACAGCATCACCGGCACCTCGACCAGCACGCCGACCACCGTCGCCAGGGCGGCGCCCGATTGCAGTCCGAACAGCGAGATCGCCACCGCCACGGCCAGCTCGAAGAAGTTGGAGGTGCCGATCAGGCAGGCGGGCGCGGCGATTTCGTGCGGAAGGCGCAGCCAGCGCGCGCCGATCGCGCTGATGAAGAAGATCCCGTACGACTGGATGACCAGCGGCACCGCGATCAGGGCGATCACCATCGGTTGCTCGACGAGCGTGCGCGCCTGGAAGCCGAACAGCAGCACGACGGTGGCGATCAGTCCGACGACCGACCACGGCTTGAGCGCCGCGACGCCGCGCGCGAGCCGCTGCGTGCCGCCCGCGGCGAGCCACAGGTGCCGGGTGGCCACGCCCGCGACGAGCGGCAGCACGACGTAGAGCACGGTGGAGAGCACCAGCGTCTCCCACGGAACCGCGACCTTCGTGACCCCGAGCAGGAATGCGGCGATCGGCGCGAACGCGAACACCATGATCAGGTCGTTGACCGACACCTGCACCAGCGTGTAGTTGGGGTCGCCCTTCGTCAGCTGGCTCCAGACGAACACCATCGCGGTGCACGGCGCGACGCCCAGCAGGATCATTCCCGCGATGTACTCGCTGGCCGACTGCGGATCGACCCATGGCGCGAAAACGTACTGGAAGAACAGGACGCCGAGTCCGGCCATCGTGAACGGCTTGATCAACCAGTTGACGACCAGGGTGAGGACGAGGCCCCGCGGCCGCCTGCCGACGTGCTTCACGGCTGCGAAGTCGATCTGGATCATCATCGGGTAGATCATCACCCAGATGAACACCGCCACAACGAGGTTGACGTGAGCGATCTCCAGGGCGGCGACCGTCTGGAACAGACCCGGTGCGACCAGGCCGAGGCCGACGCCGGCGAGGATGCCCAGCGCGACCCAGACGGAGAGGTAGCGCTCGAAGAGGCCCACCGGACGGATGCTCCTTCGCCGACGGGGGGCTCAGGCGCCGGCTCGGCCGATCTTGTCGAGCTCCCGCTTCAGCGCAAGCCCGGCAAGTTTGTCCATCGGCAACGAAAGCATCAATTCGATGCGTCGCTTCAACAGGTGCGCGGCGTCCGCGAAGGCCTTGGCCTTCTGCTCGTCGCTGCCTTCGGCGGCGACCGGGTCGGGCACGCCCCAGTGCGCGGTCATCGGTTGCCCCGGCCAGACCGGACAGACCTCGCCGGCCGCGGCGTCGCAGACGGTGAACACGAAATCGAGTTCGGGCGCCCCGGGCCGAGCGAACTCGTCCCAAGACTTGCTGCGCAGGCCCTCGGTGGGGATATGCCATTGCCGGAGGATCTGCAGCGTCAACGGGGCGATTACGCCCCTGGGATGGCTGCCCGCCGAAAATCCCCGGAAGCGACCGCGGCCGAGATGCGTCAGGAAGGCCTCGGCGAGGATCGATCGCGCGGAATTGCCGGTGCAGATGAAGAGAACGTTGTAGACCTTGTCGTGCACGGTTGGCCTCGATTCCAAGGGGTGGTTCCTTCAGCAGTCGCAGGCAACGGCCGCTGCATCGAGGCACGGCGTGCCTTGGCAGCAATGTGCGGTCAGGTAGGTGAGCAGGTCGTTCATCCGCTCGAATGCCGCGCGGTAGATCAGGTGCCTGCCGCTGCGCTCCTGCGTAACCAGGCCAGCGTGTGCCAACTCCTTCAGGTGGAACGACAGGGTGGCTGGCGGCACTTCGAGCGACTCCGCGATCGCGCCGGGGGTCAGGCCTTCGGGGCCGGCGACGACCAGCGAACGGAAGACCTGCAGCCGCGACGACTGCGCGAGCGCGCCAAGCGCTTTCACTGCGTCCTGATGTTCCATGCCCGTAGTCCTCATGGGGAAGTGAAGTGCCGCGAAGCGACGAGCGTCTGGACGACGGCGCGCTCGGGTAGCGCCAGGGTGACCAGCCAGCACGCCACCAGCATCGCGGCCGAGCCGCACAACGCATAGAGCAGGCCGCCCGACTGGTACAGCAGCCCCGACATCAGGGTGCCGAAGAAGCGGCCCAGCGCGTTGGCGGCGTAGTAGAAGCCGACGTCCTCGGCGGCCTTCTCGGAGCCTGCATAGGCGAGGACCAGGTACGAGTGGACCGACGAATTGACCGCGAAGGCGAAGCCGAACACGCCCAGGCCGAGCACGACCACCCACTCGAGATGCGGGGCGTCGAGTGCGACCGCGACGGCCAGCCCGATGGGCACCAGTGCCAGCGCCGCCGACCACCCGCGCGCCGCCGGCACCTCGCGGCTCAGGCCGTCGTCGCTGCGACGCACGATCGACGGCGCCAGCGCCTGCACCAGGCCATACCCGATCGTCCACAGCGCGAGGAAGCCGCCGACCATCGTGAAGGTCCAGCCCGATGCGTACAGGAACACCGGCACGCCGACCACGAACCACACGTCGCGGGCGCCGAACAGCGCCACGCGCGCAGCGGCCAGCAGGTTGATGCCGCGGTTCTTCGCGAACAGCTCGCGCACCGACTTGGAGGCACTGCTCTTGCCCATCAACGGCGGCACGAATCCGACGACTCCCGCGAACACCAGCGCGAGCAGCCCGGCCATCGTCCACAGCGCCCCCTGGAATCCGAGCCGGTCGAGCAGCAGCCCGCCGAGAAAGAACCCCACGCCCTTCATCGCGTTCTTGCTGCCGGTGAACCAGGCCACCCACTTGAACAGCGTGCCCGACGCGTCGCCGGCGGTCAGCTTGATCGCCGACTTGCTCGCGGTCTTCGTCAGGTCCTTGGCGACGCCGCAGACACCCTGAGCCAGAACCACCCAGGCGACCGACAGCGCCGCTGACCACTGCGGCGAGAGCATCGACAAAAGCAGGAACCCGCCGATCTGCGTCGCCAGGCCCACGGTCAGCATCCGCGCGATGCCGAAGCGGGTCGCCAACCAGCCGCCGACCAGGTTCGCGAGCACGCCCGCCGCCTCGTACAGCAGGAACAGGAAGGCCAGCGTGAAGGGCGAGTAGCCGAGCCGGTAGAAGTGCAGCAGCACCAGCATCCGTAGCGCGCCGTCGGTGAGCGTGAAGCCCCAGTACGCGGCGGTGACGATCGCGTAGTTGCGCGCCGCGTGCGGTGCCGGCTGCGAGGGGCCGCTCACGAGCCGCGTGCCTGCATGTGGCAGGCCAGGTCGACCATCCGGCACGAGTAGCCCATCTCGTTGTCGTACCAGGCGTAGACCTTCAGCAGCGTGCCGTCGGTCACCATCGTCGACAACGCGTCGACGATCGAGCTGCGCGTGTCGCGGGCGTAGTCGGCGCTGACCAGTGGTCGCTCCTCGTAGCCCAGGATGCCGGCCAGCGGCCCGCGCGCGGCGTCGGCGAACAGGCGGTTGACCTCTTCGGGTGTCGTCGCGCGCTGCAATTCGAACACGCAGTCGGTCAGCGACGCATTGAGCACCGGCGCGCGCACCGCGTGGCCGTCGAGCTTGCCTTTGAGCTCGGGATAGATCAGCGCGATCGCGGTGGCGCTGCCCGTGGTCGTCGGCGCAAGGCTCAGCAGCGCGCTGCGCGCGCGGCGCAGGTCCTTGTGCGGTGCGTCGACCACCAGGTTGGTGTTGGTCGGATCGTGGATCGTCGTGATCTGGCCGTGCCGGATGCCGATGGCTTCGTGCACGACCTTGACCACCGGCGCGAGGCAGTTGGTGGTGCACGAGGCCGCCGTGACGATGCGGTGGCGCGCGGGGTCGTACAACTCGTGGTTCACGCCGACGACGACGTTGAGGACGTCGCCGACCTTGACCGGCGCGGCGACGATGACGCGCTTCGCCCCTCGATCGAGGTGGCCCTGCAGCGTCTCGGGCGTGAGGAACTTGCCGGTGCATTCGAGCACGACGTCGATCCCCAGTTTGCCCCAGGGAATGTCGGCAGGCGACGCGTGCGCCGAGAAGGACAGCCGCCGGTCGCCGATGCGGATCGCGTCGTCGCCCTCGGCGGCGATGTCGGCGCGCCAGCGCCCCTGCACGCTGTCGAAGGCGAGCAGGTGCGCGGTCGCCGCGGTGCCGCCCTTGATTTCGTTGACGTGGACGACGTCGAGGCGATTGAAGGCGCGCGGGTCGTCGGCGGGCCGCTCGGCGGCGCCAAAGGCAGCCCGCAAGGCCAGCCGGCCGATGCGGCCCATGCCGTTGATGCCTGCTTTCATGGTTCTCTCGCGATGGTGAATGCGCTCCGCGTCAATCTCATGCTTCCGGAAGAATGGAAGTATAGTGCCCCCGTATGACGCCGATGTGACGGCGACACCCCGTCGCCCCGACGGCGGCGGCGCGTCGCCTCGGACTTATTCGGGCCGGGGCGAGTCTGCCGCTCTGGCTGTCACGGGCGACTTGCGCGCCGCCGACTTGCGTGGGGCGGCAGGCGACTTCCGTGCCGAACGCTTGCGCGGGGCCGGGGCCGCGCCGGCGCCTCCAACGGCACCAGCGGCACCAGTGGCACCAGCGGAGGCGCCCGCGGCGCCCGCGGCCGAGGCGCGGCGATCCGCGCTCGTCGCAGCGCGCTCGAAATCGGCGGCGTCGACGTCGGCCAGCGCGTGCTCCCGGGCCTCGGCCCACAGGTCTCCGACGCGCTCGCGCGCCTGCGCGGCCAGCAGCGTCGCCTGTTCGAGGCCGCGCGCCGCCTCGCGCGCCACCCGTTGCGCTGCGCGCCGCAGCGCCTCGGGGTCGCGCGACACCGCGACGCCGGCGGCGAAGCCGAACAGCGCGGTGGCGGCAAGTCCGGCAACGCCGACGGCCAGCAGTCCGGGCAGGGCAAGGTCTTCGATCTTCATGCGAATTCACTCCTGGATTGGTTTCGCGCGGACGCCTTCGGGCGGCCGCGGGTGGTCGTCGATGGGCGGGCCGCGGCCGCCGGGCGCTTCTTGGGCGCGTCGATGCGCTCGACTCGAAGGCTGTCGAGCAGCAGCAGCAGTGCGAAGCCGTGGTGCAGCAACGCAGTGCCGATCGGCGGCAGCCAGCGCAGCGCTGCCGCGGTCATCAATGCCGAATTCGCGACTACCGCCGCGCCCTGATGCAGGCGCAGTCGCCGATGCACGCCCTGAGCGGCGCGGCGCGCCGCTACCAGGCTCGCCAACGGATCGCCGAGCAGCACGCCGTGCGAGCCCGCGTCGGCGTCCATCGGGCACAGGCTGAGGCTGCCCGGCGGCACCAGGTCGCGCAGCACCGTGTGGATGACCACGACCGGCGTGCCGTCGCTGACTGCCGCGGCGAGGCAGTCGATGCGCGCGCCAGCGTCGTCGGAAATGTACTCGCGCCGATCGCTGCCGCACCAGGCGTCCTCGGCCGGCGGCACGTCGCGCCCGCTGCCGTCGTCCTCGGCGAACAGTACGATGCGCTCGACGCCGAGCGCCGACAGTTCGTCGATCCGCGTGAGCGCTCCGGGCCTGAGCGCGCTAGCGAGCACCACGCGCGCGACGACCCGACCCGCTGCCACGACCGCGAGTTCGCGGCGCAGGGCGTCGGCGCGGGTCGGCGGTGGCCCGCCGTCGAGCGTCCAGCCCCAGATCTCCTTCAGCCGCCGGCGGCTCGCGAGGTGCAGATCGTGTTCTCCGACCCGCAGCAGCGCCCCGTGCCGTACCCACTGGCGCACCAGGCGATCGGGGAAGTTGGCCACGTCGAGCACCTCGAGCGGCGTGTCGGCCAGCGCCGCGAGCCAGCGGCGCACTTGCCCGGGATCGCCGCCCGGTTCGGTGCGCACCGATTCGATGGTCCAGCGCCCGCTGGCCATGACGCCGGTGTCCTGCACCACGAACATGCGCGCGCTGGCCAGGCGCTCGATGGCTTCGAGCCCGGACGTGAGCAGCCCGCGGCGTGCGAGCGAGTAGAGCGCAGCCTCGCGTGCCACCGGCAGCGCGAGGTCGAGTCCCTGGCTCGGATTGGCCTGCAGCATCGCCGCCGCGCGCGCGGTGTCGCCGGTCAGGCCGAACACCAGCGCCGCGGCCGTGAGCGGCAGCGGCAAAAGACGTTCGAAGCCCGGAGCGAGCCGCCCGGTCGGGTCGCGCGAACCGATCGCATGTCGTACCTGGGCGCGCATGCGCTCGAGGCGTGACGACCCCGCGTCGGCTTCGGCGCGCAGTTCGATCATGCCCGTCATCAGGCGCTCGCCCGCTGCGACGTGCGAGCCGGCGCGCGCGTCGCGCGTATCGTCCGGATGCGCAGCACCGGCCAGCATCGCGTCGCCGGCGACGACGCAGCCGTCGACCGGCACGACGTCGCCGGCCTCCAGGCGGATCCGGTCGCCCGCGCGCAACGCGCGAAGCGTGGTACGGACCTCCCCTTGCGGATCGTCGGACTCGCGGACGACCCGATAGTGCGACGCCTCGGTCGGCAGCAGGCGATCGAGCAGGCCGTCGGCCTGGTTGACCAGCCGCACCGACAGGCGCTCGGACAGCCAGCGAAGCAGCACCGACGTCGAGACGACCAGCGGCTGCCCGCTGACTGCCAGTGCGGCGAGCGACACGGCATCGAGCAGCACGGCGGCAGGATCGTCACGCAAGCGCGCAGGCTGCGCAACCGCCCGCGTCGCGATCGCGCCGAGCGCGGCGCCCTGGCGCCACGCTCGCGGAAGCAGTGGAACCGACGCGGCGAACAGCAGCGGGACGATCGCCAGCGTCTCGCCGCCGGCCGCGGCCGGCGCGGGCCGGGCGCGCCGAACGGACGGTGCCGCCATGGCGCGGCCCTCGAGCGCATCGAGCAGCGCGCGCCGCGTGCCCGGTGCGCCGTCGTGCCGAATCGCGACGCTGCGCAATGTCGCGTTGACGCGCACCGACTGGACGCCGCGCAACGCACCGAGGCGCGCGCGCAGTTTGTCGAGCGCGACATTGGTCGCGACGACGGCGCGTAGCCGGTGGCTCGTTTCGTGAAGGATGCGGGCCGCCCTCAAGCGCCGCGCTCCTTGAGCAGTTCGCGCGCCGCCAGCGGCATTGCGGCAGTGGACAGCACCACCAGCACATCCATCGCGCCGAGCGGCGTGGTGCGCAGCACGCGGCGCGCGAACGGCAGCAGCACGGTGCCGGCCTGCGCGGCCAGCGTCCAGCCGACCGCGCGGCGCAACGCCGGGTTCGGCGCCAGCCCGCCGGCGCGAAGCGGCCGCGACGACCGCATCGCCAGCGCGAACAGCAATTGCGACGAAGTCAGAGTCATGAAAGCCATCGTCCGCGCGCGCGGCCCCGCGCCGTAGCGCGCCAGCCCGTAGCCGAAGCTGGCCAGTGCGGCCAGCGTCATCGTGCCGGCGTCGGTGGCGACGGCGGCCCACTCCCTTCGGTCGAGCAGCCCGCCGTGAAGCGATACCGGTGGCCGCTCGAGGATGCCGGGCTCGGGGGGCTCGAGGCCGAGCGCGATCGCCGGCCAGATGTCGGTGGCGATGTTGGTCCACAGCAGCGCGAGGGGGTCGAACGGCTCGGGCATCCCGATCGCGGTGGCGACCGTCGTCGCCGCGAGTTCGCTGAGGTTGGTCGACACGAGGTAGCGCACCGACTTCCTGACGTTGACGAACGCGGTGCGACCCTGTTCGATCGCGGCGAGCATCGCCGCGGGATGGTCGTCGCGCAGTACCAGGTCGGACATCGCATGCGCGAAGTCGGTGCCGGTGACGCCCATCGCCACGCCGACATCGGCGGCCTTGAGCGCCGGGCCGTCGTTGATGCCGTCGCCCGTCATGGCGACCACGTGACCTCGCTGCTGCAACGCGCGCACGATCTCCAGCTTCATTCCGGGGCTGGTGCGGGCGAAACCGTGGGCGGATTCGACGGCATCGCCGATCAGCTCGGCCGATTCGGGCATTTGCGCGGCGTCGAGCAGGGGGTGCTCGCCGTCCAGCCCGATGCGTTCGGCCACCGCGCGCGCGGTGCCGGGCTGGTCCCCGGTGATCATCATCGGGCGGATGCCGGCGGCACGGAAGCGCTGCACCATCTGCGGCAGGTCCGGGCGCAGCGGATCGGCCAGCCCGACCATGCCGAGCCAGCACAGGCCTGCGGTGTCGCCGAAGTTGCGATCCGGGTGCTGGCGGAACGCGAGCGCGAGCACGCGGTCGCCGCGCTCGGCCATCGCCTCGTTCAGCTTCAGCAGCCGGCGCCGCAGCACTGGCTTCAGCGCCTGCGCGCGCCGGCCGTCGAACCAGGTTTCGCAGCGCGCGAGCACTTCGTCGGGCCGGCCCTTGACCGCGACCAGCAGGCCGCTCTGCGCCGAGTCGTGCAGCGTGACCATGTACGGATGGTGCTCGGAACGGTGGCGCACGCCGAGCAGCGGGTGACTGCGGCGCAACTGGTCGTAGTCCGCACCCTGCGCGAGCGCGAACTCGAGCAACGCGATCTCGGTCGACGAGCCCTCCCACGGGCCCGCCGCATCGCCGTCGGAGCGCTCGACGCTGTTGCACAGCACGGCCACCCGCTGCCATGCCTGCGGAATGACCGGCGCCGGCTGGCCGTCGCCGAGCACGACCAGATCCGTGCCGACGGTCAGCGACGCCACGCTCATCCGGTTCTGCGTCAACGTGCCGGTCTTGTCGAAACAGACCGTGTCGACCGCGCCGAGGTTCTCGATCGCGTCGAGCCGACGCGCATACACCTGGCGCTGCTGCAACGAGCGCACGCTCGATGCCAGCAGGCTGGTGGCGACGGTCGGCAGGCCCTCGGGAATCGCCGCGACACCCAGCGACACCGCGGTACGAAGCAGCGGCAGCAGCGGGCGGCCGCGCAGCGCGCCCAGCGCGAACACGCCGACGCAGGCCGCGGCCGCCCCGAGCGCCAGGCGTCGGCCGAGCGTGTCGAGTTCCTGTTGCAGCTGCGTCTCTGGGGCTTCGGCACCCTGCGCGAGCTGGCGAATCCGGCCCAGCGCAGCACGTTCTGCGGTGGCAACGACCACGGCGCGGCCCGCGCCGCCCGAGACCACGGTGCCGAGGAAGACCATGTTGCGGCGCTCGCCCAGCGGCGTGTCTTCGGGAAGCGATTCCACCGGCGCCTTGCGCACCGGCAGGCTCTCGCCGGTGAGCGCTGCTTCGTTGGCCGCGAGCCGGTGCGACTCGACCACGCGCGCGTCGGCCGGCACCGGGTGGCCCGGTTCGAGCACCAGCACGTCGCCGACGACCACCTCGCACGCGTCGATCGTCACGACCACGCCGTCGCGCAGCACGCTGGCCTGGCGTGGCCCGAGCTTGCGCAGGCTGGATACCGTCTCCTCGGCCTGCCGCTCGGTGGCGAACCCCAGCGCCGCGTTGGCCGCGAGCACCGCGCCGATCGCACCCGCGTCGGCGAACGCGCGCGTGGCCAGAGCGAGCGCGCCGGAGCCGCCGAGCAGCGCCACCGGCACCGAGCGGAACTGCCCGGCGAGGATCTCGACGGCGCTGCGGCCGGTGACGTCGCGGATCTCGTTCGGGCCGTCGCGCTGCAGGCGTGCGCGGGCGTCCTCGGAAGTCAGTCCTCGCGCGACGTCGATCGGCGCCTGGCCGCCGACGGCGGCGAGCAGCCGGTCGATCGGAACGCAGTGGGGTGTCGGGACAGCGTTGCCGGGGGCATCGAGGCGGGCACCGCCGGCGGGCGCCGGCGGGCGCGGCACCCGGCGCGCCGGGCTCGGAGGAGGCCGCGCCTCGACGGGCGACCGGGCGCCGGTCGCCGGCTCGCGCCCGGCCGTTGCGCTGTGCGCGTCGACCTGGGCAGACAGCCACCTCATCCAGTACTCAGCGTCCCGCTGCGGTGTCGCCCCGATGCGGACCGTGCCGGTGTCGAGCCGGATCTGCCGCGGATCGATGCCAGCCGCAGCCAGGTGATCGGCCAGCCCGGGGTTGCGCAACAGCCCGCGCACGCGCACGCTGAGCGAGCGGCCGCGGCGCGAAGTGACGGTGGCGTGGAGCGCGACAGGCATTGCCGGTTCGAGGCTACGGCCGGCATATGACAGTTGCATGACCTCGCGGACGCCGTCGGCGGCGCCGGGACTGCAGCGATTGGAGCCCGTTCTCGGTGTCGGCGCGCCTGGCGGGCGCTCTGTCACGGAACCGTCATCGAAGCGCCGTAACGTGTGCTCGTTCCTCATCCAGACAGGACAGACAGGCATGAAACTGACCACACGATTCCTCGCAGGCGGCTTGCTCGCGTTCGGCGTGATCTCGGCGCAGGCCGCCGACATCACCGGCGCCGGCGCCACCTTTCCCGCCCCGGTCTATGCGAAGTGGGCCGAGGCCTACAAGTCGGCGACCGGCAACAACATGAACTACCAGGCGATCGGCTCGGGCGGCGGCATCAAGCAGATCACCGCCAAGACCGTCGACTTCGGCGCCTCGGACGACCCGATGAAGGGCCCGGACCTCGACAAGAACGGATTGCTGCAGTTCCCGGCCGTGATCGGCGGCATCGTCGCGGTGGTCAATCTGCCGGGCGTGCAGCCGGGCCAGATGAAGTTCACCGGCGAAGTGCTCGCCGACATCTATCGCGGCGCGGTGACGAAGTGGAACGACGCGAAGATCGCCGGGCTGAACCCCGGCGTGAAGCTGCCGGCAACCGCGATCACGCTGGTGTACCGGTCCGACTCGTCGGGCACGACGGCCGGCTTCACCGACTACCTGGCGCAGGTTTCGAGCACGTTCAAGAGCGAGATCGGCGCCGGCAAGACGGTCGACTGGAAGTCAGGCGTCGGCGGCAAGGGCAACGCGGGCGTCGCGGCGAACGTCACCAAGATCGATGGCGCGATCGGCTACGTCGAATACGCTTACGCCAAGCAGAACAAGATGACGCACACCGCCATGGTCAATCGCGATGGCAAGACGGTGCAGCCCGATGACAAGACCTTCGCGGCGGCCGCGGCCAATGCGAACTGGAACGCGGCTCCGGGCTTCGGTGTCAACCTGAACAACCAACTTGGTGACCAAGCCTGGCCGATGACCTCGGCGAGCTTCATCCTGATGCACAAGGTTGCCGAGAAGCCGGAGCGTTCGCTCGAGGCGCTGAAGTTCTTCCAGTGGGCGCTGAACAAGGGGCAGAACCTTGCGCTGGAGCTGGACTACGTGCCGCTGCCGGCCACGGTGGTCAAGCAGATCGAGGCGTCGTGGAAGGACATCCGCGATGCGTCGGGCAAGCCGGTGATCACGGCGGCGCACTGAGCAGCGTCCGCGCTCCGGTGCGACGGGACGCGATGCGTCCCGTCGCCCATTTCGTGGCATTCTGGCTTGGATGAAACCTCCGATGGGTGCATCAGTCGACACTGCCGACCCGGCGTCGGCGGGCGCCGTCGCCCGGATGCCGGCAGCCGCGGGCGCACGGGCGCAGCAGGCGCTCGCGCTGCGCGTTCGCCGGTTCGCGGCGCAGGACCGCATCTTCCAGGGCGTGACGCTTTCGTTCGCCGCGCTGGTCCTGGCGGGGCTGATGGGCATCCTGGTCGCTCTGGTGATCCAGGCATGGCCGGCGTTGCGCGAGTTCGGGCCAGCGTTCTTCTACGGCACGAGGTGGAGCCCGACCGACGACGTCTATGGCGCCGTGATCGCGGTCTACGGCACGCTGACCACCTCCGCGATCGCGCTGCTGATCGGCGTACCGATCAGTTTCGGCATCGCGGTCTTCCTGACCGAGATGTCTCCGGCCTGGCTCAAGCGGCCGCTCGGGACCGCGATCGAACTGCTCGCGGGCATCCCGTCGATCATCTACGGCTTCTGGGGGTTGTTCGTGCTGGCGCCGCTGCTGCAGGACCACGTACAGCCCTGGCTCATCAAGACGGGCCTGCCGTGGTTCGCCGGTCCGCCGCTGGGCATCGGCATCTTCACGGCAGGCGTCGTGCTCGCACTGATGGTGATCCCGTTCATCGCGTCGGTGATGCGCGACGTGTTCGAGACGGTGCCGCCGGTGCTGAAGGAATCGGCCTACGGGTTGGGCTGCACGACCTGGGAGGTCGTGCGCCACATCGTGCTGCCGTACACGCGCGTGGGGGTGATCGGCGGCGTGATGCTCGGCCTGGGTCGCGCGCTCGGCGAGACGATGGCGGTCACGTTCGTGATCGGCAACGCCAACCGGCTGGCCGGCAGCCTGTTCGCGCCGGGAAATTCCATCGCCTCGACGCTCGCCAACGAGTTCGCCGAGGCCGATCCGGCCCTGCACATTCCCGCGCTGTTCGCGCTCGGCCTGCTGCTGTTCGTGATCACCTTCGTCGTGCTGGCGATCGCGAAGTGGCTCACGCAGCGCAGCGTGGCGCGCACCGGAGCCTGAGGTCGGCATGGCGATCACCCTGTACCGACGCCGCAAGATCGGCAATGCGCTGGGGCTTGCCCTGTCGGCGACGTCGATGGCGATCGGGCTCGCGGCGCTGCTGTGGATCCTGTTCACGCTGTTCTGGAACGGGCTGTCGGCGCTCAGCATCGACTTCTTCGTGCGTTCGACGCCGGCCCCTGGCACCGAGAACGGCGGACTGGCCAACGCGATCGTCGGCAGCCTGATGATGGTGGGCGCCGCGACCTTCGTCTCGACGCCGATCGGCATCCTGGCCGGCATCTACCTGGCCGAGTTCGGTGCGCGCTCGAAGTTCGCCGCGGCCACCCGCTTCGTCACCGACATCATGCTGTCTGCGCCGTCGATCGTGATCGGGTTGTTCGTCTATGCGATCGCGGTCGCGACGGTCAGGCACTTCTCCGGTTGGGCCGGAACGCTCGCGCTCAGCCTGATCGCGGTGCCCGTGGTCGTTCGCACCACCGAGAACATGCTCGCGCTGGTGCCGGGCAGCCTGCGCGAGGCGGCGTTCGCGCTGGGCGCGCCGCGCTGGAAGGTGAGTCTGGCAGTGACGCTTCGCGCGGTTCGCGGCGGCGTGCTCACCGGCGTGCTGCTGGCGGTCGCGCGGATCATCGGCGAAACGGCGCCTCTGCTGTTCACCGCGTTGAACAACCAGTTCTTCAGTGCCGACATGAGCCGGCCGATGGCGAACCTGCCGGTGGTGATCTACAACTTCGCGATGAGCCCCTACGAGAACTGGCAGAAGCTCGCGTGGGGCGGGGCGGCGCTGATCGCGCTGATCGTGCTCGGCATCAACGTGCTCGCCAGGGTGGCGTTCCGCGACAAGCTACGCGCCTGAGCCCGAACGGAAAGACCGAATGAACTCCGCTTCCCAAGCCGTTCCCGCGCCCGTCATCGAGGTCAGGAACCTGTCGTTCTTCTATGGCAAGTTCCAGGGCCTGAACGAAGTGTCGCTCGACATCGCGCGCCAGCGGGTCACCGCCTTCATCGGCCCGTCCGGCTGCGGCAAGTCGACGCTGCTGCGCACCTTCAACCGGATGTTCGACCTGTACCCGAACCAGCGCGCGGTCGGCGAGATCCGCTTCAACGGCCGCAACATCCTCGATCCGTCGCAGGACGTGAACCTGTTGCGAGCAAAGGTCGGCATGGTGTTCCAGAAGCCGACGCCTTTTCCGATGACGATATTCGAGAACATCGCGTTCGGCGTCCGGCTCTACGAGAGCCTGTCGGGCGACGCGATGCAGGAGCGCGTCGAGTGGGCGCTGCGCAAGGCAGCGCTGTGGGAAGAGGTCAAGGACAAGCTTGGCCAGAGCGGCCTGAGCCTTTCGGGCGGCCAGCAGCAGCGGCTGTGCATCGCGCGGATGGTCGCGGTGAAGCCCGAAGTGCTCCTGCTCGACGAGCCGACCAGCGCGCTCGACCCGATCTCGACCGCGAAGATCGAGGAGCTCGTCAACGAGCTCAAGGACGAATACACGATCGCCATCGTCACGCACAACATGCAGCAGGCGGCCAGGATCTCCGACTACACTGCCTACATGTACCTGGGCGAGCTGGTCGAGTTCGGCCGTACCGACGAGATCTTCATCAAGCCGAGAAAGAAGGCGACCGAAGACTACATCACCGGCCGGTTCGGCTGACGCAGCGAGCGAGGCAGACAGATGCTCCCGGAACACACCCATCGCCAGTTCGACACCGACATCGACGTGCTGCGCAGCGCAGTCACGATGATGGGGGGCCTGGTCGAGCGCCAGCTGGTGCGCGCGATCGACGCGGTGCGGCTGCGCGATCTGGATCTCGTCGCGCAGGTGCTCGCCGACGAGCAGAGGGTGAACCAGCTGCAGGTCGAGTCCGACCTGCGCTGCAACCTGACGATCGCCCGGCGCCAGCCGATCGCGATCGACCTGCGCGAGATCATCGCGGTCATCCACACGATCAACGACCTCGAGCGCATCGGCGACGAGGCGAAGAAGATCGCGCTGAAGGTCCGCGTGCTGCACCTGGCCGAGTCGCCGATCCCGATGGACCGCATCGAGCGGATGTCCCTGCTGGTGCGCGAGATGCTCGATGCGGCGATCGACGCGTTCGTGCGCCACGACACCCGGATCGCCGGGGTGCTCGGGCAGCGCGACGACGAGGTCGATGCGCTTCGCGACGAGCTGATCGAGGACCTGATGGCGACGATGTCGTCGCGCCCGGACACGGTGTCACCGTGCATGGCGCTGATCTTCGTGGTGCAGTCGATCGAGCGGGTCGGCGATCACGCAAAGAACATCGCCGAGTACGTGGTCAACGTGGTCGAGGGGATCGACCTGCGTCACGCGAGCCCGGCCGACAGCGGCGG
>CALMSQ010000440.1:0-8487 GCA_937872345.1 uncultured Burkholderiales bacterium
TCGGGCTGGGTCGGCGCGCCGGACATCGCCAGGTAGCCGCCACCGTACGCCTTCCTGACCATCACCGATATGCGAGGTACGGTCGCCTCGCAGACCGCCGACAGCAGCTTTGCGCCGTGCCGGATGATGCCGCCCTTTTCGACCGAACTGCCAATCATGTAACCGCTGATGTCCTGCAGGAACAGCAGCGGGACGTTGAAGGCGTTGCACAGCCAGATGAAGCGCGCCGCCTTGTCGGACGAGTCGTTGAACAGAACGCCGCCCTTCACCTTCGAATTGTTGGCGACGATTCCCACCGGTCTTCCGCCCATTCGCACCAGCGCGGTGACCATCTCCTTGGCGAAGAGCGGCTTGATTTCGAGCACGCTGTCGTCGTCGGCCAGCGCTTCGATCAGGACCTTCACGTCGAACGGGACGTTCTGGTTGCGCGGAATGACCTTGCCGAGATCGACCGGCGACGCCTTCGGCGCCGCGGCTGCGACGTCGGGCTTCTGCGCATACGAGGACGGAAAGTACGACAGGTACCGCTTGGCGACGTCGATGGCCTCCTCGTCGTTCTGCACCAGTACGTCGCCCAGGCCGCTCAAGGCACAGTGCATGCGCGCGCCGCCCAGTTCTTCCTCGGTCACGTCCTCGCCGATCGCCATCTTGACCATCCGCGGCGAGCCCAGGTACGCCGTCGCCTTCTTGTCGACCATGATCACGACGTCGCAGAGTGCCGGCACATAGGCTGCGCCAGCCGGGGACGGCCCGAAAAGGACGCACAGCTGGGGAATCGCTCCGGAGAACCTGACCTGGTTGTGGAAGATGTTGCCCCACGCGCGACGGCCGAGGTAGCACAGCTTCTGTTCGTCGATGCGGGCTCCGGCCGAGTCGACCAGGTAGATCAGCGGAATTTTCAGGTCGAACGCCAGCTGCTGGAAGCGCGTGATCTTGATGAAGGTCTGGTACCCCCAGGTGCCGGCCTTGGAAGTGATGTCGTTGGCGATCACGGCAACCTTGCGGCCGCCGATCGACCCGATGACCGTGACCACCGCGTCTGCCGGCACGCCCTTCTCGACGCCCGCCAACAGGCCATCCTCGAAGCTCGGCTCGTCGTCGAGCAGCAGCCTGAGCCGGTCGCGCACGAACAGCTTGCCCGTCAGCAACTTCGCGGACTTCTCGGACAGGCGACCACCTTGCCGCGCCCATTCGCGCTTCTCGTCGAGTTTCTCGTAGATGTCCAACACTTGTTCCTTTCGAATCAGGTTCCGAACAGCAGCGACCCGAGCGAGCGGTCGTGCGCGACGCTCGAACTGGCCCCCTCGTGACGCAGGGTTCCGGTCGCAAGCACCAGCGCGCGGTCGGAGTTCTCGAGGGCGAGCTTGGCGTTCTGCTCGACCAGCAGGATGGTCACGCCGCGCTGCCGCAACAGGCGGACCTGACGATAGATTTCGTTGACGATCATCGGCGCCAGGCCCATCGACGGTTCGTCGAGCATCAGGACCTTGGGGCGCGCCATCAACGCACGGGCCATCGCCAGCATCTGCTGTTCGCCGCCGGACAGGGTTCCAGCGAGTTGGTGGCGGCGCTCGGTCAGCCTCGGAAACATCGCCAGCGCCTCGTCGAACGACGCCTGGCGATCGTTGTCGCGCCGCAAGAAGCCGCCGATGCGGATGTTCTCCTCGACCGTCATCGCGCTGAAGATCTGGCGACCTTCGGGCACGTGCACCAGGCCGAGACCTACGCGCTGTTGTGGGCTGCGCCGTGTAATCTCGGAGCCTTCGAAACGGATCGCGCCGCGGACCCGGTCCATGACACCCGAAATCGCTCGCAGCAGGCTGGTCTTGCCGGCGCCGTTGGGGCCGATGATCGCAATCGTCTCACCGACGCGGACATCGAAGGAGATGTCGCGCACCGCGCACAGGTTGCCGTAGTACGCGGCCATGCCGGACAGTGACAGGAGCGGCTCAGGCTGCATGCGCATCTCCCAGATAGGCGCGTACGACCGCCGGATCGGCACGCACCTCGTCGGGCGTTCCCGATGAGATCACGGCCCCCGTATCCATCACGAACACCTGTTCGGACACGCTCATCACGAGTTCGATGTCGTGCTCGATCAGCGCGATGCCCAGCCCGCGGGCCGCCAGCTGCTGAAGCGTCCTGCCCAGTGCCGCGGTCTCTTCGTTGTTCAGGCCCGCTGCAGGCTCGTCGAGCAGCAGATACGAAGGCTCGGTCGCGAGCGCGCGGGCGATCTCGACGCGACGCTGGTAGCCATAGGGAAGATCCCCGGCACGACGCTCCCAGTAGGTCTCGCCGACCTCTATCAGCGCCAGCAATTCGCGAGCGTCCGCCAGCGCGGCGCGCTCGGCGCGCCACGCCCCCGGGAGCATCAGGAGTTCGGCGTGGATCGGCACGCGTCGGTGCAAGTGCCGGCCGGTCGCAACGGCCTCGAGAACGGTCATCTCGGAGAACATCTGCAGGTTCTGGAAGGTGCGCGCGACCCCCTTGCGGCAGACCTCGTGCGGCCGCCGACCGGCAATCGATGCGCCATTGACCGTGATCTCGCCGACATCCGGCGCGACGAACCCCGAGATGGCGTTCATCAGGGTCGTCTTGCCGGCGCCATTGGGGCCAATGATCGCCGTGATAGTGCCCGGCGCGATCTGCACCGAGACGGTCGACAGCGCCTTCAGGCCGCCGAAGGCCTTGCTCACGTCGCGTGTAGCCAGCATCGCGTTACTCTCGCCGCTCCGACCGCAGCAGCCGCGCTCCGAGGGAGAACAGGCCGTCGACCAGGCCGGTCGGCATGAACTTCATGATCAGCACCATGGTGACCCCGAAGACCAGCGTTCGGTAGTCCTCGAAGCGGTCGAAGAGGATCGGAAGAACCGTGATGATGAATGCGCCGGTGATCGCCCCCGAGACGCGGCTCAGCGATCCTATGACGACCATCATGAGCAACTCGATCGAGTAGCCGACACCGAACACCCCTGCATTGAACGAGCGCGCAACATACGCATACAGGCCGCCGGCAAGGCCGGTCAGCAGCGCGCCGATGGCAAACACGAAGGCCTTCGCCTGGACGACGTCGATCCCGACGCTGGCCGCTGCAGGGGCAGACATCTTCATGGCCCTGAGGGTCCGGCCGATTCGATGTCCGAAGATATTGTTCGCCACGAATACGGACAGGGTCAACGCGATCCAGGACACGACGAACAGGGCGTTCATCGATGACATGTCATAACCGAACACCGTGAACTTCGGCACCGACATGCCCGGATCGAGGCCCCCTGTCCAGTCACGAGCGTTGGCGAAGCCGATGTACATCACGGTTCCGAAGGCGAGCGTCGCCATTGCCAGGTAATGATCATGAAGCCGCGACAACGGTCTGCTGATCGCCCAGCCGAGGATCATCGCGCTGCAGGCGGCGAGCACGATCGCCAGCGCCGGCTCGACGCCCAGCCTCGTCACGAGGTTGCTGGTGACGTATGCGCCGATTCCGAAGAAGGCAGCTTGACCGAGCGAGATCTGGCCCGCGAGCCCCAGCATCAGGCACAGGCCGACCGCCGAGATGGCATTGACGACTCCAAACACCAGAATCGACTTGTGAAAGTTGTTGTCCGTGCTCCAGGCAAGTGCCGGCAGCAGGATGAGCAGCAGCAGCGTGAGCCGGCGGTCGGTGGCCGATGACATGTTGGACTACAGTTTCTGTGGCAGGGCGCGCCCCAGGAGCCCCTGGGGACGCAGGATCAGCACGAACAGCAAAAGTGCCAGCGACACGACGTCCTTGTACACCGAGCTGACATAGCCCGCCGCGAGCGACTCGGTGAGGCCGAGGACCAGACCCCCCACCACCGCGCCGAGCGGGCTCCCGATTCCGCCGACGATCGCCGCGGCGAACCCCTTGATGGCCAGAAAGATGCCGTTGTCGTAGTGCGTCGAGGCCAGCGGCGCCAACAGGCCGCCCGCGGCTCCGCCGATGACCCCTGCCATCACGAAGGCCATGGCGGCAGCGCGCCTCGGCGAGATGCCCATCAGGGTGGCCGCGTAGTGGTTGATCGACACGGCGCGCATGCTCGCACCCAGCCTCGTGTACTTGAGCAGCACGTGCAGCGCCAGCAGGAACGCGAGCAGGCCGCCCGCGATCCAGAGCGCCTGCGAAGAGACTGTGACCGGACCGATCGCTACCGATGTCGGGCCGGAAAACGCCGGCGGAAACAGCGTGTCCTTGCCGAGCCAGACCTGGGCTGCTCCCTTCAGTGCGATGCCCGCGCCGAGCGTGATCATCACCTGACCGATGTGGTTGTCGCGATCCACGTCCGACAGGCCCACCTGGTAGACGAGCCAGGCGATGGCCCCGCTGAGCACGGCGGCAAGCAGGAACGCGGGCGCGATCGGAAGGTGCTGCACGCCGGTGAAGTAGGCGTACAGCATCCCCCCCGCCATCACGAATTCGCCGTGGGCGAAGTTCACCAGACGGTTCGTCGCGAAGACGATCGTGAAGCCGATCGCGATCAGCGCGTAGATCGCGCCGATCGTGATCCCCGAGACGACGATCTGGCCCAGCATTGCTTCAGTGCTCCCGGACGACTGACAAGGTCACTCGTCGACCTTCCATTCACCGCCCTTGACCACGAGCAGGACCATGGAGCGGGACTCGGGATCCGGGCCGTGCGACGTGGGCGAGAGCCGGTAGATGCCGTTGCCGCCGACCACGGTCACCGTCTCCATCGCGTCGCGCAGTGACTGGCGCGTGATCGGCCCCGAGATCTTCTTGGCAGCCGCCTCGATGATCAGCAGCGCGTCGTAGCTGTGCGCGGTGAACGTCGCCGGGGCTTCCTTGTAGCGCGCCTTGTAGTCGTCGTAGATCTTGGTGACGATTCCGCGCATGGGGTCGTCCGCGGCGAGCGTTTCCGGCGCGAGCAGGCGCATCGACGAGACGTACGTGCCCTCGGCATTCACGCCGCCCTGCACGATCAGGTCCTTGCTTGCCGCGGCGAAGCTGTTGTAGATGGGCTTCTTGAATCCGACCGCGGCCGCATTCTTCAGGATGATCGTCGGAGCCGGGAACGCGCTCCAGACGAGCATTGCCTGCGCGTCCGAGTCCTTCACGCGCAGCACTTGTGCCGTGATGTCCGCGTCCTGCCGGTTGAACTCCTCGTGGCGGGCGACCTGCACGCCATATTGCGGAGCGAGCTCCTTGACGACGTTCGCGCCGGATTGCCCGAATCCGTCGGCCGCGGTCATCAGGCCGATCCTGGTGATGCCCCGTTTCTTGAAGACGCCCAGTAGGTGCGCGGCGACGACCCGGTCGGTCGGCGGCGTGTTGTAGACCCACGGCGTCACCGGAACGGTCATCTTCTCGGTACCGGCATGGGTGACGGTCGGCACCTTCAGCTCGTTGGCGATCGGGCCGACCGTCAGGCTCTCGCCCGAGCTCGACGGGCCGATGACGGCGACCACGTTGTCCGACTCGACGAGCCTGCGGAACTGTTGCGCCGCCTTCGTCGTGTTGCCTTCGGTGTCGTAGACGACGGCCTCGATCTTCCTGCCGTTGAGGCCGCCGGCCTTGTTGATCTCGTCGATCTTCATCCGGAAACCGCGCTCCTCGGGCACCCCGAGGAAGCTCGCCGGCCCCGAGAGGGCGAAGATTCCGCCGATCTTGATCGTCTCCTGGCCGTGCGATGCGGTAGCCGCCAGCATCAGCGCGACGGGCGCGCACAGCTTCGCGAGCATCGAGACTCCGCGAAACCGACGGTTCTTGACTTCTTGGTGAAACATCAACGCCTCCTCTGCGCGGCCCTTGGTGTCGGGCCATGGGTTCATGAACGCACTCTAGATCGCGACGGCCTGGTCTGCGGCCGGATAGTCTGTATAGCCCACCTCGCCCTCGGTATAGAAGGTCGCGCGTCGGGGCTCTGCCCACGCGGTGCCGGTCCGGATGCGCTCGACGAGGTCGGGGTTGGCAATGTATGGACGACCGAACGCGACCAGATCGGCCTGCCCTGTCGCGAGTTCCTTCTCGGCGCTGTCGGCGACGTAACCGCCGGCGGCGACGAGCGAGCCCCGCCAGTGGCGTCGGGCGAACTCGACCGCGTCGACCGGCGCACCCGCGGCATCGCGGTCGCCGCTGACCTCGACGTTGATCACGTGAAGGTACGCCAGGCCCAGCGGCGCCAGGCCCTCGATCGCCGTTCCGAACAGGCTCGCCGGATCGGCGTCGACCGCGCCGTTGAACGCGCCGAACGGCGACAGTCGCACGCCGACGCGATCGGCGCCGATCGACTCGGCCAGTCGCGCGGACACCTCGCGCAGCAGGCGGCAACGGTTGGAGACCACACCGCCGTATTCGTCGGTGCGCTTGTTCGAGCTCGAATGCAGGAACTGGTCGATCAGGTAGCCATTTGCGGCGTGCAGCTCGACGCCGTCGAAACCGGCCTCGACCGCATTGGCCGCCGCCTGCCCGTAATCGGCTACGACCGCCTCGATGCCCGCCCGGTCGAGCGCGATCGGCAACGGCATCGGCTGCAGCCCGCTCGGCGTGAAGATGCGCCCCGGCGCGGCAATGGCCGAAGGCGCCACGCCGCGGGTACCCGGCAGGCGGTTCTCCGGATGCGTGCAGCGTCCCACGTGCCACAGTTGCAGCACGATCGTGCCGCCCCGCTCGTGCACCGCATCGGTCACCGCGCGCCAGCCGCGGATCTGTTCGCGGCTATGGATCCCCGGTGTGCGCGGGTATCCCTGCGCCTCGGGGCTGATCTGGGCGGCCTCGGCGACGATCAGTCCGGCTCCGGCGCGCTGGGCGTAGTAGCGCGCGTTCAACGCTGTCGGCACGCCGCCTGCGCCGGCGCGTGAGCGCGTCATCGGCGCCATGACGATCCGGTTGCGCAGCCGCCAGGCTCCGAGCGTGATCGGCGACAGCAGCCGCTCGTGGCCGCTCATTGAACGTCCGCCCGTTGCCTGTAGCGGGCGAGGCTGCCGCCGCGCATCACCTTTCCGGGCAGCGGATGGCCGACGATCTCCTCCGCCATGCGCGCACAGCCGATCAGCTTCTCGAGGTCGATGCCGGTGGCGATGCCCATCTCCTCGCACATGAAGACCATGTCTTCGGTGCAGATGTTCCCGGCGGCGCCCTTGTGCCCGGCGAACGGGCATCCGCCGAGGCCGGCGCAGGTCGTGTCGAATTGACGAACGCCCAGCCGCAGCGCGGCGTAGGCGTTGGCCAGCCCGGTGCCGCGCGTGTCGTGCAGGTGCAGGCCGAGCGGGAGCTCGGGCCAGCGCTCGCGAACCGCACCGATGGCGCGTTCGATCGCCAGCGGCGTTCCCCAGCCCACGGTGTCGGCGAGGTACACGCCTCGCAGCGACACCGCCGCCTCGGCCGCCAGGTCGAGGATCTGCCCGACCATGGCCACGACCTTGCCCGGATCGATGTAGCCTTCGAAGTTGCACCCGAAGGCGGTCATCACGTAGCCCCACTCGACCGGAATGGCCTTCTCGCGGTAGACGCCGAGCCAGCGACGTTGCTCGTCGACTGTCTGCGCGATGTCCATGCCGGTATTCTTGATGCAGAAGGTCTCCGAGGCGGTGAGGCGGATGGCCCCCACGATGTCCAGCGGCGTCTCGAGCGCGCGCATCAGGCCCCTGGTGTTGAGCCAGAGCCCCGTATAGCGCACCCCGTCGCGCTTCCGGATCTGCGCGGCGACCTCGGCGGCATCCGCCATCCCGGGAACGCGTTGCGGATTGACGAACGAGACACAGTCGATCTGGCGCACCCCCGTCTCTGCAAGCGCCTCGATGAAGGCCACCTTGCGAACGGTCGGGATGTCGCTCGATTCGATCTGGAACCCCTCGCGAGGCCCTTCCTCGTGCAGCGTGACGGAAGCGGGCAAGTCAGCCATCGGTGTCCTCCCTGGAAGCCGGTATTACTCGAGCTCGACGCCCGCCAGGTTGCCGGTCAGGAACCGGTTCGGCTTCAGGAAGAACGACAGCACCAGAGCCCCGTTCGGCGACCTCGCGATATGGCGGTTGCCGGCCGGGCGCCACACGTAATCGCCCTTTCGCACTTCGCCCTCTTCGTCGACGATGCTCCCCTCGAGCACGAAGGTCTGCTCGATCTCGACGTGCTCGTGCAGCGGCAGCTCGGTCCCGGGCTGCCACCGGAACAGCGCCGTCAACAGGCCCGTCTCCTTGTCCTGCAGCAGGACCTTCATGTCGACGCCCGGCGTCGGCGTCGGCTTCCAGGGCAGGCCCTCGACTTCGACGTAGCGCGAAGCAAGCCCCGAGAGCAGCTCCTCGTTCTTCAAGTGCGGCGTGGATGCGGCCATGTCGGATTCCGGAAATTGCACTTGCCGGTGAATCGGCGGCTTAGACTAACAACCGTTCGTATGTTAATGGGTCGGCAGAAAAAGGTCAACGCGAAACCGGGGACCTAGCAGGCTGTTGAATTTCGCCGCGATGCGAGTGCGACGATTGGTTTGGCAAGCTTTCCCGATGAACTTTGGCATC
>CALMSQ010000441.1:0-4185 GCA_937872345.1 uncultured Burkholderiales bacterium
ATGTCGGCGCTGGGGTACCCGGAAGGGCTCATGGACAGGATCTCCGGCGCGGCCTGCGGGTTCGCGGCCTGCATGAAGGGAATCGTAGGATCGCGAGGCGCGCGTCGGCGCGCCGCCCGACGCTCAACCGGCGCCGGGCCCGGCCGCGTACGCGCCGGCGTCGAGCAGCGCGTCGATCTGCGACGGATCGGAAGGTCGCATCCGGAACAGCCAGCCGTCGCCGTACGGCGATTCATTGACGGTCTGCGGGGCCTCGGCGAGCGCCGGATTGATCGCCAGGACCTCGCCGGCCACCGGCGCATAGACGTCGGAGGCCGCCTTGGTCGACTCGACCACGACGCAGGATTCGCCCTGCGCGAGGCGGCGGCCCACTTCGGGCAACTCGACGTAGACCAGTTCGCCGAGCGCGTCCTGGGCGTGAAAAGTGATTCCCACCGTCGCGGTGCCGTCGGCTTCGAGGCGAAGCCACTCGTGCGACGAGGTGTAGCGGAGGTCGGAGGGATTGTTCAAGGCAGGGCTCCGAGGGCGGCCGCGTCGCGGCCCATGGTGGATCGGGAGCCCCCTCTGTCCGTTTGCCTGAGACATTCAGCGACCGCGACGGCGCGGACACCTGTTTCCTTCGGCGAGGCACGCGCCCGGGTCTCTCGACCGTCGGCAGCGCGCCTTCTCTCCAGAGAGCCGAACCGCTGCAGTCCTTTTGCCTGAGAGTTTCCGGGGCGATACACCTTCGGCGCCGCGCCGGACCGATCGGCTGCTTCGGTCCGCGCGATCTCTCCCACAGCGGTTGTTCGGCTGGCGCAAAGAGTGCCAATCCGGTGCTTCGGTGTCAAATCGCCGCGCGCTCAGAGCCGGCGCTCGCGCGAGTGTTCCGCCTCGACCCAGTCGCGCGCCTCGCGGGCCAGGTCGAGCAGCAAGCGCCACGCGGCCTGGTGCGCAAGCCTGATCACGCTGGTCGGGCGATCCTCGTAGCCCTTCGCCAGTGGCGAGCGCAGCGTGTGCGGCTCGATCGCGCCCGAGTCGAGCGTCTTCGACCAGAGCGGGCGCCCGGCGGGGTCGCGCAACTCGGCGCCGAGCACCAGGCGAAGGGTGAGCCGCGAGTCCGACAGGATCAGCGGGCCGAGCGGCACGAAGTAGCGCAGCTCGTCCCGATAGTCCACCTCGATCCGCGTGATCGCGACGACGGCCGCGACCGCGCCGGCGGGGTCGCCGGAATCGGCGCGGAGATCGCCGTCATCGGTGCGGCGCACCCCGCCCTCGAACGTCTCGGCCAGCGCGCGCAGCCCGGCGGCCTCGACGATGCGGCCGATCGGCACGCGCACGCGCGTGGCTGTCGAGTCGTTCAGCCGCTCGCCGAGGTGCTCCTGCGCGACCAGTTGCGCCGGCAGCGCCAGGCCGATCGCGACGGGAGAGCGATCGGCAGCGGATCGGTCCCGCGCGGAGGGGGCGGCCGTGGATCGGTCGGCCGCGGCCTCGCGCGCAGCCGGGAACATCGCCGGATCGACACGCCCCTCGACGGTCGCGCAGCCGGCGCTCGCCAGCATCGCGGCAGCCAGCAGGGCGGCAGCCGGGATCGTCGCGCGCAATCGACGCATCCTCGCGTCCTCTCCCGGTCAGCCGGGTCGCGTCGCCGGCGGCACGGCGAGCTCCAGCGTTGCCCCGGCACGCCTCACGCGCAACGCGAAGCCCGCGCCGGCCGGCATCGCGCGCAGCAAGGCTTCGAGTTGGACCGGCGAGTCGATGTCGCGCCCCGCCGCGTTCACGATCACGTCCCCGGGACGCAGGCCCGCAGCCCGGCCACGCCCGCCATCGTCGACGGCGACCACCAGCGCGCCGCTGCGATCCGCCAGTCCGGCGGCCTGCGCCTCGGCGGCGCTCGCGCCTCGCACGGTGACGCCGAGCGGTTGCGGCAGCGCCGCGGTCGGGGCGCCGCAGTTCAGCGGCACCGAGACGCGATCGGGATACCGCAGGGGGCGGCCCGACGCTTCGGCCGCGCTCCCGGCGCCGGCGCCGGCCACTGCGCCGTAGGCGAGGAAGACGACCGCCAACGGCGCGTACGGCGTGGCCAGGATCGGCGCGGCTGCGGCGGCGCCCACGCCCGCGCCGGCCGTGGCGCCGGCGACCGCGGCGCCCGGCGAGACGGGGTGCGCCGACGAGCCGGCGTGCGATCCGGCGCGCAACGCGCCGTCGGGCGCGCGACAGACGATCTCGAGCTCCGCGGTCGACGTGAGCACCTCCGCGACGCCCGGCGTTCGCGCGATCGACCAGTGCCCGCGATCGTTGCGCAGTTCGCAGCTCGCGCCCTCGCATCCCGGGGTGTCGACGCGCAGCGCCTGCGTCACGCTGCTGCCGGCACCGGCGCAGCCGGCACACGCCAGCGCGAACAGCCACGCGAGGCAGCGCTGCGGGCGGCGGGCACGCGGAGCCGAACTCGTCATCGCGGCCCCCCCGCTGCGTGCGCGCGGCGGCGCTGCGTCCACAGCTTGAGGCCTTCGGTGAAGACGACGTAGCCGGCGACGATCGCCAGCGACGCTGCCAGCAACGCCGGCGGCATCGGCACGAAGCCGAAGGCGCCCGCGATCGACCCGAGGTACGGAATGCACAGGGCCGCGACCATCACCACCACGGTGGCGAGGCCGAGCAACCGGCCCGGCCTGCTCTTTAGCGCCGGGCGCGCGGTGCGCAGCACCAGCACCACCGCCAGTTCGGTGAGCAGCGAGATCACGAACCAGGCGGTCTGGAAAGTCGCCTGGTCGGCGCGGAACCCCAGCAGCAACACCGCGAAGGCGAGCAGGTCGAAGGCCGAGCTCGCCAGCCCGAACACGACCATGAAGCGCCGCACGTCCCGGACGTTCCAGCGCTGCGCGCGCTCGACGTGCTCGGGATCGACGTTGTCCGTCGACACGGCGGCCGACGGAATGTCCGACAGGAAGTTGTTCAGCAGGATCTGCTTGGCGGCCAGCGGCAGGAACGGCAGGAGCGGCGTCGCGAGTGCCATGCTGACCATGTTGCCGAAGTTCGCGCTGGTCGTGATGTTGATGTACTTCATCGTGTTGGCGAACGTGCGGCGCCCCTCCTCGACGCCGCGCCGCAGCACGTCGAGGTCGGGACGCAGCATCACGACGTCGGCGGATTCCCGCGCGACGTCGACCGCGCCCTCCACCGAGATGCCGACGTCGGCGACGTGCAGCGACGGCGCGTCGTTGATGCCGTCGCCCAGGTAGCCGACCGCGTGGCCGGTGCGCTGCAGCGCGCGAACGATCCGCTCCTTCTGCTGCGGATCGACCTCGGCGAACAGGTCGGCGCGCGCGGCGCGGTACCAGAGCGATTCGTCGTTGAGCCCGGCGATTTCGGAGCCGGTCATCATGGCCGACGCATCCAGCCCGATCGCGCCGGCGACGTGCGCGGCCACATAGCGGTTGTCGCCGGTGACCATCCGCACGCGGATGCCGCGCGCCTGGAGGTCGGAAATCGCCTGCGCGGCGCCGGGCTTCGGCGGATCGAAGAACAGCAGGAATCCGGCCAGCGTCATCGACTGCTCGTCCTCGCGCGAGTGGCGCGGGCTCGCCGGCACGCGCTTCGTGGCCACCGCCAGCACGCGGAAGCCCTCGCTGCCGCGCGCGCGATACCAGGCATCGAGGCGCTCGCGCGCGCCCGCGTCGAGGGCCTCGTCGCCCGCATCGGCGGCGACGTGCGTGCAGGCCGCCAGCACGTTGTCGAAGGCGCCCTTGGTGATCATCAGGTGCCTGCCGGCGTCGGCCGCCTCCTCGATCACGATCGTCAGCCGCTTGCGAATGAAGTCGTACGGGATCTCGTCGATCTTGCGCTCGCCTGCGACGCGCAGCCCCGCCGCCTCGCCGGCAGCGATCAGCGCCGCGTCGAGCGGATTCTCGATGCCGGTCTCGAACGCCGCATTGAGCCAGGCCATCCGCCGCACCGCGTCCGACGGACGACCCTGCGGATCGGTGGCGGCATCGAGCTGGATCACGCCCTGGGTCAGCGTGCCGGTCTTGTCGGTGCACAGCGTGTCGATGCTGCCGAGGTTCTCGATCGCCTGGAGCCGCCGGACGATGACGCCGCGCTGCGCCATCGCGCGCGCGCCGTGCGACAACGTCACGCTGACGATCGCGGGCAGCAGCTCGGGCGACAGCCCGACGGCCAGCGCGGTCGCGAACAGCAGCGACTCGA
>CALMSQ010000442.1:0-6339 GCA_937872345.1 uncultured Burkholderiales bacterium
GGCTTCATGCACGACACGGCCATGCTGCTCGGCGCGCTGGGCTGGTCGGCTTACGACGCGCCGGCCGAGATCATCACGCCCTATTTCGGTGCCTCCGGCACGGGCCAGGTCAATGTCGTGCTCCCGGTGACGCCGCAGACCGGCGAAGCCGTTCCCGAGGCGCAGGCCTCGGCCTCCGACAGGTACACCGCGATCTCCAGCCGGCTGTGAGCCCCCATGCCGCACCTGGTTCTTCTGTACACGCCCAACCTCGAGACCGAGACCGACATGACTGGGCTGTGCCGCACGCTGGCCGACGGCATGCTGCAGGTGCGCGACGAGGCCGGCAAGCAGGTCTTCCCCACTGGCGGCACGCGCGTGCTCGCGTACCCGGCGGCGCACTACGCGGTGGCCGACGGCCAGGGCGACTACGCGTTCATCTACATGAACCTGCGCATGGGCGCCGGCCGCAGCGCCGCGGTGCAGAAGTTGGCCGGCGATGCCGTGCTCGAGCGCGCCCGGCTGCACCTGGCGCCGCTCTTCGCGCGTCGCCTGCTCGGCCTCACCGTGCAGGTCGACGAAAGCCCCGGCCAGGTATACGACGGCAAGCACGGAACCCTGCACCCGCACTTCGCCACGAAGCAGCCGACGAATTGACTTGTCGCCCGGATGGTCTCCCCGGGCCCGATGGCGAGGAACTCCTGACATGTTCACCCCCGATCTCGTGCGACAACTTGCCGACGAACTGCATCGGAGCGAGCGCACGCGCGTGCCGATCGAGCAGTTCTCCAGGCGCTTTCCCGGCATGAGCATCGAGGACGGCTATGCGGTCTCGCGCGCCTGGGTGTCGATGAAGATCGCCGAGGGCCGCCGCGTGCGCGGCCACAAGATCGGGCTGACCTCGCGCGCCATGCAGCTTGCCAGCCAGATCGACGAGCCCGACTACGGCACGCTGCTCGACGACATGTTCTTCGAGCCCGGCACGATCCCCGCGCAGCGCTTCATCGCGCCGCGTGTCGAGGTCGAGCTGGCGTTCGTGCTCGATCGCCGGCTCGAAGGCAGCGAGGTCGGCCTCGAAGACGTGCTGGACGCCACCGCCTACGTCACGCCCGCCATCGAGATCATCGATGCGCGCATCGAGCAGTTCGACCGCCACACCAGGGAGATGCGCAAGGTGCAGGACACCATCAGCGACAACGCCGCGAATGCCGGTGTGATCCTTGCAGGTCGGAAGGTGCGGGCGCGCGAGCTCGACCTGCCTTGGTGCGGCGCGATCCTGCGGCTGAACGGCAACGTAGAAGAGACCGGCCTCGCGGCGGGCGTCCAGGGGCACCCGGCGATCGGCGTGGCCTGGCTGGCCATGAAACTGGCGCCGTGGGGCGAATGCCTGGAAGCCGGCGAGGTGGTGCTGGCCGGATCCTTCACGCGCCCGGTGGCGGCGCGCGCCGGCGACCGCTTCGTCGCCGACTATGGCCCGCTCGGCCGCTTCGAGTTCCAGTTCACCTGAAGGGTTCGTGCATGCAGACCCCCGTCAATCCATTCAAGCAGGCCCTGGCCGCGCGCCGCGCCCAGATCGGGCTGTGGCTCGGTCTGGCGAGCGCCTACAGTGCCGAGATCTGCGCCGGCGCCGGTTTCGACTGGCTCCTCATCGACGGCGAGCACTCGCCCAACGACCTTGCCAGCGTGCTGCAGCAGGCCCAGGCCATCGCCGCCTATCCCGGCACCCACGCCGTGGCGCGCGTACCCATGGGCCATGGCCACGTGGGCCAGATGCTGATCAAGCAGTACCTCGACCTGGGTGTGCAGACGCTTCTGGTGCCCATGGTCGACACGCCCGAGCAGGCCGCCGAGATCGTGCGCAGCATGCGCTACCCCCCGGCCGGCGTACGCGGGATGGCCGGCGCGCGCGCCTCGCGCTGGGGCCGGTATGGGGACTACCCACGCGAGGCCAACGCCCAGGTGTGCCTTCTGGTTCAGGTCGAGACTCGTCAGGCCCTCGAGAACCTGGATGCGATCGCCGCGCTCGACGGGGTGGACGGCGTCTTCATCGGCCCGGCGGACCTGTCCGCCTCGCTCGGCCACGTCGGCCACGCTGCGCATCCCGAGGTGCAGGACGCAATCGGGCGGGCCATCGCGCGCATCGGCGCGGCCGGCAAGGCCGCGGGCATCCTGACCGGCGACGAGGCACAGGCACGCCGTTATCTCGAACTCGGCGCCTTGTTCGTCGCGGTGGGCCTGGACACCGGCCTCCTGTTCCGGTCCAGCTCGGCGCTCGCAGCCCGCTTCAACGGCGCCACGGCAGTCCCCGACACGCCGCGCGGCAACAGTCCCTATTGACGCCACGCTGCCGCGCGCACGGCCCGGCTGCGCTATCGCCCCGTCGCCGCGGCGCGACGAGGCGAAGTCGTCCGGGAGCCCGGGCCCGCCGATCGGCCGATTTCGTTGCGCTTCGAGTGCTCATCGCGATCGGTGATCCGGCGCCGGATCTCGCTCGGAGAATTGTCCTGTCTGATGGACAGTCTGTCCAAGCTGCGCCGTTTATCCATGCTGCAGCTCTCTATATGCTGAATGAATCCCGATTACCGCAGCACGCGTCGCGTGGCCGTCCGTCGCGAAGAATCCTGCGTGGCACACGACTGCGCGACGCCACGCCGACGGCAGGCACGGCAACGCCGGTCGATCGTGACCGGCATTCGAACAAGGACCCACATGACCCTGGATACGCTCGCTGAAGTCGAGTCCGCATGTCCGGCCGGCTTCGATCCCGACGAGTGGCGCTTGCGCGTGCAGCTCGCGGCCTGCTACCGCGTGTTTCATTGCCTCGGGTGGACCGAACTGCTCTTCAACCACATCACCGTTCGGGTGCCCGGGCGCGCCGATACCTTTCTCATCAATCCGTTCGGGCTGAACTACTCCGAGGTGACCGCGCGCAACCTCGTGAAGATCGGCCTCGACGGCGTGCCGTGCGAGCCCTCCGCGTACGCAGTCAACCGGGCCGGCTTCGTCATTCACAGCGCGATCCACGCATCGCGAGCCGATGCCCATTGCGTGATGCACACGCACACCACTGCCGGAATGGCGATCGCCTGCAAGCGCGACGGGCTCGGGCACGACGACTTCTACGGTGCCGAGCTGTACGGCGACGTCGCCTACCACGACTTCGAGGGCATCACTGTCCACGACGAGGAAGGCCCGAGACTGGTGGCCAGCCTCGCCGACAAGCATGTGATGGTGTTGCGCAATCACGGGATGCTCGTGGTTGGCGAAGACGTGTTCGGCGCCTTCCGCTGGATGTGGACGCTGCAGCGCGCGTGCGAAGTGCAGTTGGCAGCCGACAGCGTCGCCGGCCCGAGCATCCCCTTGTCCGATGCGGTGCGGCGCGCATGCGCAGCCGACGCAAGGGCGTTCGAACCGAGGGGCAAGCTCGAGAGGCTGCTGTTCCTGAGCGTGCTGCGCGACGGCGGCGTCGACGCACGATCGCTCGTCTGAAACAGATCGAACACGGCGCCGCCGCGAGGGCGCGCGCCGACAACCGAGGAGAGCCTGCATGAAATCCGTGCTGATGTGCATTACCGCTGCGCTGGTCCTGCTCTGCGCCCCCGCGCGGGCCCAGGTCACCCTGGCCACGTCGCTGTTCGTCCCGCCGACGCACCCGATCCACCGGGGTGTCGCCAAGTGGTGCGGCGAGGTCGCCGAGGCGACAGCCCGCCGGGTCACCTGCAACATCCTGCCGAAGCCGGCCGCGGCACCGGCCGCGCAGTTCGACGCCGTACGCGATGGCCTGGCCGATCTGGCGTTCGGCATCCATGGGTACACGCCGGGCCGCTTCAAGCTGACCGAGCTGGCGGAACTCCCGTTCCTGGGCGACTCGGCAGAGGCGACCTCAGTGGCCTATCAGCGCATGTACGAGCGCCATCTCGCCCGGCTCGGCGAACACAAGGGCGTGCGGGTCGTCGCGGTGTTCACGCACGGGCCGGGGGAGATCTTCTCGACGAAGAAGACCGTGGCATCGGTCGCCGACTTCGCTGGCCAGAAGTTCCGCGTCGGTGGGGGAATGGTCAACGACGTGGCGCGCGCCATGGGCGCCAACGTGATCCTGAAGCCGGCCAATGAATCGTATGAACTGGTCTCGACCGGCGTGGTCGACGGCGTCTTCTTCCCGGTCGAATCGATCTTCGCGCATCGCATCGACGGCTTCATCAAGTACCGCACACGATTTCCGGGTGGCCTTTACAACACCAGCTTCTTCTTCGTGATGAACGAGGACGCATGGAGGCGCATCGCCCCGGCCGACCGGCGGGCGATCGAACGCCTGTCCGGGGAACACGCGGCGCGAATCATCGGCAAGGAGTGGGATGCCACCGACGACAAGGCGGACGCCATGCTGAAGGAACGCGGCCTTCCGACCACGGTCGCCAATCCTGCATTCGTCGCCGACGTGAAGGCGCGAACTGCTTCGCTCGAGGGAAAGTGGGTCGAGGAGGCGAAGGCGAAGGGACTCGCCAACGCGGCCGAAGTGGTTCGCGAGTTTCGCGCCGAAATCGCCAAGTCGCATTGAGGCGGGCGGCGCGACGAGCGCCGCGCCGCTTGAAGCGAGGCATGGTCTGCTGAAGGGGTCGGAATGCGATTCCGGACAATCGATCATCGGGCGCGCACCACCCTGGCGTTGGTGGTTGCGGCATGCCTGTTCGTCATGATGCTACTGACGGTAGTCGACGTTGCCGGCAGGAAGCTGCTGGGCACGCCGCTGCCTGGCAGCGTCGAGCTCACCGAGATCATGATGCTGGGCGTTCTCTACGCGGGACTTCCGCTCGCTTCGCTCGAGCGCGAGCATGTGCTGTTCGATCTGCTCGACCATGTCCTTTCGGAGCGGCTGATGGCCCTGCAGGACATGGTGGCCAACCTCCTGTGCGCAGCGCTGCTCGGCGCTGCCGCATGGCTGGTGTTCGTCCGGGCAGGCCGGACGGCCGAACTGGGCGACACGACCGCCCAGCTCGCGATTCCGCTCTCCGGATTGCAGTACGCGATCTCCTGCCTGCTCGTCATCGCTGCCATCTACCACCTTCGCCTGGCGATCGGTCGCGATGCGAAGGAGTCGGAGTCGTGACCGAGGCGGCACTGGGCTTTCTGGCCCTCTTTGCGCTGATGCTGCTGCGGGTGCCGCTCGCCTTTGCGATGGGGCTGGTCGGCGTCGCCGGAATCGCCGCGATGCGCTCGCTGCCCGCGGCGCTCGGCTCGGCGACGACCGAGATCCTGGACGTCGCGAAGTACACCCTGTCAGTGGTCCCCCTGTTCATCCTGATGGGGCAACTCGTGACCCGCGCCGGCATGTCGCGCGAGCTGTTCCGGGCCTCGTACGCATTCCTCGGTCATCGTCGCGGTGGACTCGCGCTGTCGTCGATCATGTCGTGTGCGGGATTCGGCGCGATCTGCGGCTCCTCGCTTGCGACGGTGGCCACGATGGCACACGTGGCGATGCCGGAGATGCGGCGCTACGGCTATGCCGATTCGTTTGCGGCCGGAACGATCGCCGCGGGCGGCACCCTCGGAATCCTGATCCCCCCGTCCGTGATCATGGTGATCTACGGGATCATGACCGCGCAGAGTATCGGCGCCCTGTTCGCGGCGGGCCTGCTGCCGGGCCTGCTGGCGACCGCCCTGTACATGGCCGCAGCGGCGCTGACCACCTGGCGCAATCCGGCTCTCGGCCCGCCCGGCGAACGCACCGATCGACGGGGACGGATCGCGGCGCTGCGCGAGGTGTGGGCCGTCGCCGCCCTGTTCGGCGTCGTGATGGGAGGCATCTACGGCGGCCTGTTCACGCCGACCGAGGCCGCGGGGATCGGGGCGGCCGGCGGCCTGCTCTTCGCGCTGGCGCGCCGCACCCTCGACCGTCGCGCACTGATCGACATCCTGGTCGAATCCGGGCGTACCAGCGCCATGCTCTTCACCATCCTGATCGGCGCCACGCTGTTCGCGAACTTCATCAACTACACGACGATGCCGACCGACCTTCGCGGCCTTGTCGAGTACCTGGACCTTTCTCCAGTCGCGGTGATCGTCGCCATCTGCCTGATCTACGTGGTACTGGGTACCGCGATGGAGACGCTGTCGATGATCCTCCTGACGGTGCCGATCTTCTTTCCGCTCGTGACACACCTTGGGCTGGATCCGATCTGGTTCGGCGTTCTGGTCGTCTGCGTCGCCGAGATCAGCATGATCACGCCGCCCGTCGGCATGAACGTGTTCGTGCTGCGCAGCATGCTGCCGGACGTCGCGACGCCGACGATCTGGAAGGGTGTGGCGCCGTTCGTCATCGCCGACGTCGTGCGCCTGGCGGTGCTGATCGCCGCCCCGGCC
>CALMSQ010000443.1:0-3414 GCA_937872345.1 uncultured Burkholderiales bacterium
CGACTGGTTCGACGCGCTGCGCTTCTACGACCAGCATCGCACGGCCGATGGCTCGACGATCCTCGGCCGGCTCGCGCATCGCGAGGACGCGATGCGCGAGCACGCGCTGCTCAACGCGTCGGTGACGCTGCTGCCGGCCGGGGCGCCGCGACCGGATGGTGCGCCGGGCTGGCGCGAGCGCGTCGTCCGCTGGCTGGGTCGCGCCGCGACGAGCGCGCAGGCCTATCCGCGCGGCGGCGCGGGGTGGTCGGCCGATCCGCGCCGGCGCGACGCGCTCGCGTTCGTCCGGTTGCTGGTCAACCTCGAGCAGGCGCCGCACCCGGAGAACCGAATCGTGCTCATCGACGGGCGCGATCGCCTCGGCGTGCGCCGCGTGCAGGTCCGCTGGCAGTGGCGGCCCGACGAGCAGGACCGGCTCGAGCGCCTGCGCGGGCTGCTGGCGAAGGAGCTGGAGGGCGCAGGCTTGGGCCGGATCGAGCGGGACGCGCAGGCGGTGCCCGACCCGCGCGCGCACCATCACGCCGGCACGACGCGGATGCACGACGATCCGCGCTTCGGCGTCGTCGATCGCGACTGCCGGGTGCACGGCACCGCGAACCTGTTCGTCTCGGGCGCGTCGGTCTTCCCGACCGCGGGGTTCGCGAACCCCACGTTGACGATCGTCGCCCTGGCGCTGAGGCTCGCGCAGCGGTTGCGGTCGCCCGGTTGACGCGCGGTATCCTGTGGCGATGAACGCTTCCCACGCCCTCGAACCCGTCGTCCGCGGACGCGCACGCCCGCTGTCCGCGCGCGCCGCCCGCGCGGCGCTCTGCGCCGCCGTCGCGCTGTCCGCACTGCCCGCGTTCGGCTGGAGCAATCACGCGCTGAGCACCCGGCCTGCGCTCGAAGGCATGCCCGAGGTGGCGCGCCTCGCGCCGGTGAAGGTCGAGACGCTCGAGGCCTTCCTCGCCGCCGAAGGGCCGCGCCTGGAGAAGGTGCTCGACGAGCAGGAGCGTTGGGCGCGCGAGCACGTGCCCACCTATCCTGCGCGGCCCGACGCGCTGCGCTTCGTGGCCGCCGGCGCGGCCGACGCAGCCGAATTGCGGCGCCGCTTCGTCGCGGCGCTGCGCATCTCGCCCGATGCGCGCCTGAGCCTGTTCCTTCAGCGCCAGCCCGGCGAGGCGGCCGACGAGCGCCCGCCGATGGCCGCGCGCGAGGTGACGACGCTGCCGCGCGACAACGCGGTCGAGGCGGCGAAATTCGTCGCGCTGCGCGAGGGCGAGTCCGTGTCGCCGCTGGCGGTGATTGCCACCGCGTCGGACGAGCCCGACTACGGCCTGGACATCGGCCTGTGGGAGGACAACGGCACCGCGCAGGGGCGCGCCTACGGCTTCGGCAAGCAGCCGTTCGGCAACCCGGCGCTCGATTTCGGCACGCAGGCGCCGTTCCACATGGGCTTCTTCCACGAGTCGAAGATCGTCTACGCGGCGGCCGGTTTCCTGAAGCGCACCTATCCGGAGTACCGGATCCACCTGTGGAAGACGCTCGCGCTGCACGCGCTGCGCACGGGCCACGACTACTGGGGCTGGCGCTTCGCGGGCTGGGCGATGCACTACCTGCAGGACCTCACCCAGCCGTACCACGCGCGGGTGCTGCCGGGCCTGAGCACCGTGCGGATGCTGTGGATCAACGCGCTGCAGATCGCCGGCTGGCCGGACGCGCGCAACCGGGCGGTGACGCTGGTGTCGAACCGACACCTTGCCTTCGAGAACTTCCATCGTTTCGCGATGCTCGCCGGCTATCGCGAGCGCGGCCGCAGCGCCGCGCTGTTCGACGCGCTGGGCGGCGCCGGCGCGGGTGCCGACCCGAAGTACGACGACGACAGTCCGCGCGCGGTGATCACGCGGCGCTCGGCCGACGCGGCCGACGCGCTCGACCGCACGATCGCCGCGTCGTTGCCCGCGCGCTACGTCAGCGACCCGAGCTTCGAGTTCGGCGCGTCCGAGGAAGGCATCGACCTCTTCGCGTCGTTGTCGCGCGACGATCCCGCCGCGCGCGACGCGCTCGTGCGGGCGCTGACGCCGCGCCTGGCCGACTACGGCGCGCAGACGCGCGCCTTCGTTCGCAGCCTGCTGGCCGGCCGCTGATTCCCCCCCGTCTCGCCGGGCTCATCTCCTGAGCCCCCGGGCGGCGAGACTGCTCCCTGAAAGCTGCATTTACTGTCTTTCTTCATGGGGGCGACGATGACCTGGGTCCTGGTGTTGTGCATCACCGTGGGCGGCCAATTCTGTGGCGAGAAGGTACACCTCGAGGTGCCGACGGCGACGGCGTGTCGGCAGATGCTCGCGCAGTACACGCACGACAAGCGCGTGGTCGCGTACTGCAGGCCGAAGGCGGTGCGTGACTGAATCTCGCGCCCCGCCCGGGCGTGGCAGTTCAGTCGTCGGACGCGTAGCTCGCCAGCACGATGTCGGCCGCCGCTTCGCGGATCGGGATCAGTGCCTGGTAGTCCGCAGAACGGTGCCAGGCTTCGATCGACGCGACGTCGGGAAAGCGCAGCACGACGGTTTCGGGATGGGGTTGTTCGCCGCTGAAGACCGCGGCGCGCCGCCCGCGGAACAGCAGTTCGCCGCGCCACGGTGCGAGCGTGCCGGGCACGCGGCTGCGGTATTCAGCCCAGCGGGCTTCGTCGCGAACGCGGATGTGGCCGATCAGGTAGGCGGGCATGTCGGGGTCCGGGGCAATGACGGGGTCATCGAGAGTAAGCCATGATCGAGCGCTCGACGAAAGTGTCCATGATCTCGTCGAGCCGCCGTCGGAAGATCCGGTCGGCGGCGGCATCGAGCCGCGCGCGGGGAACGAGCCGCAGCGACAGCGCCACCGGCAGCTTCGCGTCGAGACCGAGGCTGCACTCGATCCGCGTCTGAGTGCCCGCGCCGGCGAACGCGATCGTCTCCTCGAAGCGGCCCGATCCGCTCATCGAGTACCACCCGGCCTGTGCCGGCATCGCGCCTCGCAGCGTCCCACTGGCGATCCGGACGGTGCCCCGATCGGGGTCGAATGCGACGCGCACGTCGCAATGGATGCGCACGCGGTACAGGCCCGCCTCGACGGCGCTGTAGAGCAACCGGTACGCGCCGTCGCCCTCCTTGTGCACGACCGACACGTGCGGCAGGAATTGCAGCAGGCGATCGACGTCGCGATGCCAGGCGAGGGCCTGCGCGCGCCGCGCCGGGAACAGGTACGAGCGCTGGACCGACGCGGCAATGGTCAGCATGCTGTCTGGCCGTGGGGCGGGGTGTACGGATCGTCGCGAAGCGCAGCGTCACGCGCCGCGCTGCAACTGCTCGAGCGGCAACTCGGTCGTGCGCTTGATCTCCTGCAGCACGACGCTGGACTCGACGCTGCGCACGCCGGGCAGCCGCATCAGCCGGT
>CALMSQ010000444.1:0-8086 GCA_937872345.1 uncultured Burkholderiales bacterium
TGCTTGCGCCAGGCCTCGCAGAAGAAGCGGCGGACGTCCTCGCGCGACGGGTCGAACATGGCGCTTCGCGTTCCCGGTGCGCCTGCGTCGCCGATCAGGCGCCGGACGCGCGCGGCGCGGGCGCCGGCGTCTTGGAGCGATAGTCGCAGAGGTCGGCGATCGGGCAGCGCCAGCACTGCGGCCTGGGCGCCTTGCAGACGTAGCGACCGTGCAGGATCAGCCAGTGGTGGCAGTCGTGCAGATACTGCTGCGGGACGAACCGCATCAGCCGCTGCTCGACCTCGAGCGGCGTGCGACCCTTCGCGAGGCCCGTTCGATTGGCGACGCGGAAGATGTGCGTGTCGACCGCGATGACTGGCTCGCCGAAGGCGACGTTCAGCACCACGTTGGCGGTCTTGCGGCCCACGCCGGGCAGGCGCTCGAGCGCCTCGCGGGTGCGCGGTACCTCGCCGTCGTGCTCCGCCAGCAGCATCTCGCAGGCCTGAACGATGTGCTTCGCCTTGGACCGGTACAACCCGATGGTGCGCACGTACCCGGCCAGCCCGTCGACGCCGAGCGCAGCGATCGCCGCGGGCGTGTTCGCGACTCGGAACAGCTCGCGGGTGGCGAGGTTGACGCTCCGGTCGGTGGCCTGCGCCGACAGGATCACCGCCACCAGCAGCTCGAACGGCGTGCGGTACTCGAGCTCGGTCGTCGGCCTGGGCTCGAGTGCCTTGAGCCGCGCGAAGATCTCGGCGCGCCGCGCCGGATTCATGGATGGCCCTTCGGACCGTGCCGACGCTCGTGCTCGGCATCGGCTGCCTCGGTGCGCACGGGCGCCGCGGATGGCCGGTGCGCGGCCGCGCGCTCGCGCGAGCGCGCGAGCGCGGCCTCGATCACGGCGCGCTTGCGCCGCGCGGCGGCTTCGCCGCCATCGCCGGCCTGCGCATCGAATGCGGCGAGCTTGCGCGCTGCGCGTTGCGCGAGCCGCTCGTCGCGCTCGGCATGGCGGCGCGCGAGGCGCTCGCGCCGCGCGTCGTGGCGCGCGCGCGCCGTGCGGGCGTCGTCGTCGCGCCAGGGCGCGGCCGGCTCGACCTCGCGCATCGCGATGCAGTCGACGGGGCAGGGCGGCACGCACAGGTCGCAGCCGGTGCATAGCGCGTCGATCACGGAGTGCATCCGGCGCGGTGCGCCGATGATCGCGTCGACCGGGCAGGCCACGATGCACTTCGTGCAGCCGATGCAAAGCGCCGGGTCGATCCACGCGATGCGGCGCGGCTGCTCGCGCCCGCAGGCCGGGTCCAGCGGCAGTTCCGCGCGACCGAGCAGCCGCGCGAGGCGCCGGATCCCTTCGGCGCCGCCCGGCGGACAGCGGTTGATCGCCGCTTCACCCGCGGCGATCGCCTCGGCGTACGGCCGGCAGCCCGCGAACCCGCACTTCGTGCACTGCGTCTGCGGCAGCAGTGCGTCGATCGCGTCGACCGGGTTCACGCCACGACGCGCAACTTCGTCCGCTGCCGGCTCGCGGCGATGAAGTCGCGCACTTCCGGGTAGATGATCTCGCGCCAGCGGCGTCCGCTGAAGATCCCGTAGTGGCCCGCGCCTTGCGCCGTCAGGTGCCGCTTCATCGACTTCGGCAGTCCGGTGCACAGGTCGTGCGCGGCCTGCGTCTGCCCCTGTCCCGAGATGTCGTCGAGCTCGCCCTCGATCGTGAACAGCGCGACCTTGCGGATGTCGCCGGGCACGACCCGGTGGCGCTTGCCCTCGAACCAGACGTGCCAGCGGCCCAGCGGCAGCGCGTGGTCCTGGAACACGGTGCGGATCGTGTCCAGGTAGTACTCGGCAGGGAGGTCGAGCACCGCGTTGTACTCGTCGTAGAAGCGGCGATGCACTTCGGCGTCGTCCAGGTCGCCCTTGACCAGGCTCAGGTAGTAGTCCCAGTGCGACGTGACGTGCCGATCGGGGTTCATCGCGACGAAGCCCGCGTGCTGCAGGAAGCCGGGGTAGACGCGCCGGCCGGCGCCGGGATAGCGGGCCGGCACCCGGTAGATGACGGTGCGCTCGAACCACTCGAAGCTGCGCGTCTGGGCGAGGTTGTTCACCTGCGTCGGCGAGCGCCGCGTGTCGATCGGCCCGCCCATCATCGTCATCGAGCGCGGCACCGCCGGATCGCCCAGCGAGGACATCAGCGAGATCGCACCGAGCACGGGCACCGTCGGCTGGCACACCGACATCACGTGCACGTCGGGGCCGAGATGGCGGATGAAGTCGATCGCGTAGCCGACGTAGTCGTCGAGCTGGAAGTTGCCCTCGGCGAGCGGCACCATCCGCGCGTCGATCCAGTCGGTGATGTAGACGGTGTGGTCGGGCAGCAACGCGTGCACCGTGTCGCGCAGCAGCGTCGCGTGATGGCCCGACAACGGCGCGAACACCAGCACGGCCGGATCGTCGCGGCGGTGCGCGAGCGCGTCCGGCAGCAGGCGCTCGAACTTCAGCAGATGGCAGAACGGCCGCGAGAGCTCGATGCGCTCGACGACGGTGACTTCGCGCCCCTCGATGCGCGTCGAGCGCAGCCCGAACCCGGGCTTCTCGTATTCCTTGCCGAGGCGGTGCATCAACTCGAGCCCGGCCGACACGCGGTTGGCGAACGGCAGGTAGGAGAGCGGACTGTACGGATTCGTGTACAGCTGGCTCATCGAGTCGGCCCAGTGCGACAGCGGGTTCAGGAAGGCGCGCTGGGCTTCGCGGATGTCGTAAAGCATTCGGGCTCCGGTTCGGCCACCGATTGCATGCAATTTATCCGCAGCGTGTTGCGGCGCGCAAGAAATCTTTTCGCACGAACGTGCCGAAAAAACCGCGGTTCATTCCGCATTGCGACATTGCGCGATCCAGGCGGCCGTCTGGCGCTCCTGCAGCGCGTTCTGGGCCAGGCGCCCGGCCAGGGCGGGGAAATCGACCTGGTCGAGCGACTGGTCCTGGTTGAAGCACGAGAAGACGTAGGTGACCGCGCCGGTCTCGGGGTCTTTGTGCGGCTGCAGGCACTGCGCGCAGACCTCTTTCATCATGCACTGCATCGGCGAATTGATCGAGCCGAGCGCGCGGTGGCGCGGCTTCAGGTAGGGGGCGAGTTGCGCGTGGCGCGCGGCAGCGACAGCGGCCATCATCCGGTCGGAACCGATCGCGATGATCCGGTCGGCATCCTGCAGCCGCAACGCACCGGCGGCGGACAGGTCCGACAGCCCGCCACGTGCCCAGGCGAGCATCGCCTCGACGATGTTGCCCACGACGCTGCGGTCCTGCGGGCGGCCGGGCTCGAAGCCGGGCGCTTCGTCGCAGCACCAGACGATCGTGTCGGCCGCAGCCTCGATCTCGGCGACCTTGTAACGGTCGATGCGCTTCTTGTAGCCGGCGAAATAGAGCACCCGCGAGCCCGCCGCGCGGAACGCCGCGCCGATCGAGAACAGCACTGCGTTGCCCAGGCCGCCGCCCACGAGCACGACCGTTTCGCCGGCCTCGATCTCTGTCGGCGCGCCGGTCGGCCCCATCAGGACCACCGGCTCGCCGGGGCGCAGGTCCGCGCACAGGTTCGACGACCCGCCCATCTCGAGCACGATCGTCGACACCAGCCCGCGCCCGCGGTCGACCCAGGCGCCGGTGAGTGCGAGGCCTTCCATCGCGAGCGTCGTCGGCAGCCCGCCGACGCTCACCCGGCGGGCCCGCGCCTCGAAGTTCTGAAGCCGGTAGAACTGGCCGGGTTCGAAGCGGCGCGCGGCCATCGGCGCGCGCACGACGACCTCGACGATGTTCGGGGCGAGGCGCTCGACGCGTTCGACCCGCGCGCGCAGCAGGTCGTCCAGCCGGGCGGCGAAGGCGTCGAAGGCGACCGTCGACGCCGGCGGCCGGCGTTCGAGCACGCCGCAGACGACCGGGTAGCCGTGGCGCGCCGAGGCCATTGCCTTGACCACGTTGCCGAAATAGCTCGGATGCAGGTCGCCGAAGAACGACATCATGCGCCCGTCGTCGAGGCGCGCGAGCAGCACCTGCGCGGTATCGGGCTTGGCGTTGCCACGCGCGGGCCTGACCGGCTTCCCGTCGGGGTCGATCGCGCGGAAGTAGCGCCCGTCGAGCTCGAAGTGCGTCGTGTCCTCGCGGGCGAGAACGGTGTTCGGCTGCGTGCCCGCGGCGATGAAGACGGTGCGCGCGGGCGCGCGCCAGGCCTCGCCGTCGCGCCAATGGCCGTCGTCGTCGCGCAGTTGTCGTGCGAACGAAATCGATTCGACCGCGCCCTGGGCGTCGACGTCGATGCGGGTAGGGGCCAGGCATTCGGCGAAGCGGATGCCTTCCTCCAGGGCCTTCTCCACCTCCTCGTGGTTCAGCGTGTACGACGGGCTGTCGACCAGCCGCTTGCGGTAGGCGATCGTCGCGCCGCCCCACTGCTGCAGCAGTTCGGCGATGCGCGGCGCGCGCCCCTCGCGTCGTGCAGCGTCGCGCTCGGCGCGGAGGGCGCGGCCGTGCGCGAGGAACTCGTCGGCGATGGCGAGGTCTTCGGCCCGCCAGCCGGCGCGCGCGCCGGACTCGCCGAGCCGGGCGGCCAGCGCCTCGTGCCGCGCGAGGAACTTCTCGACCTGCACGGCGTAGTAGGCGAGCGATTCGGTCGCGGTGTCGATCGCGGTGAGGCCGCCGCCGATCACCACCACCGGCAGCCGCAGCTGCATGTTGGCCAGCGAGTCGGCGCGCGCGGCGCCGGTGAGCTGCAGCGCCATCAGGAAGTCGCTCGCGGTACGCACGCCGCGCGCGAGGCCGTTGGGGATGTCGAGCGTCGTCGGCTTGCCGGCGCCCATCGCCAGCGCGACGTGGTCGAAGCCCAGCGCGAACGCGTCGTCGACGGCGAGCGTGCTGCCGAAGCGCACGCCGCCGACGAGCGCGAAGCGCGCGCGCCGCTCGAGCAGCAGCCGCACGAGCTTCAGGAAGTTCTTGTTCCAGCGCACCGTGATGCCGTATTCGGCGACGCCGCCGAAGCCCGCCATGACCCGGTCGTCGAGCGGCTCGTACAGCGCGCGCACGTCGCGCACCGGCTCGAAGGGCACGCGCGTGCCGTCGGCCCGCACGCCGTTCACCGTTTCGTCCAGCGGCTCGATCTTCAGGCCGTCGACGCCGACCACGCCGTGTCCTTCGTTCAGCAGGTGGTGCGCGAGCGTGAAGCCGGCCGGGCCCATGCCGACCACCATCACGCGGTAGCCGCTGTCGGGCTTCGGCAGCGGCCGGCGCAGGTTCAGCGGGTTCCAGCGCGTGAGCAGCGAATAGATCTCGAACCCCCAGGGCAGTTCGAGCACGTCCTTCAGCGTGCGCGTCTCGGCTTGCGGGATGTCCACCGGCGTCTGCTTCTGGTAGATGCAGGCCTTCATGCAGTCGTTGCAGATGCGGTGGCCGGTCGCGGCCATCATCGGGTTGTCGATCGCGATCGTCGCGAGCGCCGCGATCGAGTGGCCCTGCGTCTTGAGCTTGTGGAACTCGGAGATCCGCTCCTCGAGCGGGCAGCCGGCCAGGTTCACGCCGAACGGCGAGCGCTTCCAGGCGGCCTCGCCGGTGGGGCCCGGCTTTTCGCGGATGCCCTTCGAGCAGGAGTCCTTGCGTTGCTCGTGGCACCAGATGCAGTAGTTGGCCTGGTCGAGCGCGCCGCGCAGGCCGGTGCCCGCGTCGGTGAGCGCGAAGCCCTCGCGGCGCCGCAGGTGACCGGGCTCGATCGTGAACACGCGCACGCCATCCTCGTCGTGGCTGTGTGCGTGGCCGAGGAGGTGCATCGGGTCGGTCTTTGCGGGCAGCGCGAACAGCACGTCGCCGGCGTGGCGCTGGCGGCCGGCCCCGGTGGTCGCGGCCCAGGCGCTGTAGCGCAGTGCGACGCCCAGGCGCGCGCGCGCCGCGTCGCGAAGCGGCGGCCCGGCGGCTTCGTCGGCCTCCTCGCGCTGCCAGGCGAGCACCGCGCGCGCGAACGCGAGTTCGTCGAACGGCTCGCCGAGCCACGCTTCGATCTGGCGCAGCGCCGCGTCGGCGTCGAAGCCTTCGAGCTCGGTCGAACGCAGCTTCGCCGCCTCGCGCCGTACGAACTTCGTCTTGACTTCGTAGAGCGGGTCGAGCTCGTGGTGCCGTCGGCGCAGCCCGGCAAGCGCGTCGCCGATGCCGAACAGCGCGCCGACGAATGCGTCGACGTGCGGGGCCAGCTCGATCAGCAGCGCCGCTTCGTCGTACGGGCCGGGTGCCGGGCCGCCGCGCTCGCCGGCGCGGTGCGCCGCCCGGGTCGCCTCGAGCCGCTGCGCGAGCGCCGCGTCGGCCGTGCGCAGTGCGTCGACGAACGCGCTATCGACGCGAAGCAGTCCGTCGGACGAGTAGAGATCCTGAAACCGGAGACCGTAGGCGAGGGCGAGCGGTTGGTCCAAGGCGGTTCCTTCGTCGTCGGTGGCGATTCAGCGTTCGAGGTACTGCAGCTTATCGTGCGCGTCCTTCCATTGCTCGGCTTCGGCGAGCGGTTCCTGCGTCTTGGTTATCGCAGGCCAGCCCTTGGCCAGTTCCGCGTTCAGGGCGACAAAGGCCTGCTGTTCGGCCGGAACGTCTTCTTCGGCCTTGATCGCCTCCACCGGGCACTCGGGAATGCAGACCGCGCAGTCGATGCACTCGTCGGGATCGATGACCAGCATGTTCGGTCCCTGGCGGAAGCAATCGACCGGGCAGACGTCGACACAATCGGTGTAGCGGCAGCGGATGCAGGATTCGAGGACAACGTGAGTCATGGCGTCGGTTTCCGGATGAGGTGCGCGGCTCAGGCCGTCGGCGGGGTCCATGGCGCGGGCGTCAGCCGGCGCTTGCCGTCCTTCGTCTTGCGCAGGCCGGGTTCGTCGAGGCCGGTGCGATCCCAGAGCTGGCACGTGACTTCCTCGTGCTTCTCGTCGAGTGCCTCGCAGTAGTTCGCGTAGATGCACATGTTGACCGCATCGCCGTGACCGGATCGCACCTTCAGGAACCAGTCCGGATCCGCGAGGCTCGCGCGCGCGAACCCGACCACGTCGGCGCGATCGGTCGCGAGCAACTCTTCGGCCTGGCCGAAGCCGTGGACTCCGCCCGTCACGACGACCGGTGTCGTCAGCCCGGCCGCACGTATTGCCGCGCGGATCTGCGCCGACGCCTCGACGTTGCGTCCGAACGGGCCGCGCTCGTCCGACACGTGGTGGGGCATGCATTCGTAGCCGCTCGGGCCGGTATAGGGGTAGGCGGACCAGCCGATCGCCGGCTGCTTGGCATCCTCGAATTTCCCGCCCCGGGACAGCGACAGGAAGTCCATGCCCGCGCGGGCGAAGGCGACGCCGAAATGGGCGGCGTCGTCGACCGTCGAGCCGCCCGGAATGCAGTCCTCGGACAGAAACCGACAGCCCACCGCGTAGTCGGCCCCGACTTCCGCGCGTACCCGCTCGAATACCTCGAGCGGCAGCCTCACCCGCCCCTCGCGCGAGCCGCCGTACCCGTCGCTGCGGGTATTCAGCGCCGACAGGAAAGACGCCATGGTGTATGCATGCGCATAGTGCAGCTCGACGCCGTCGAAACCGGCCTCGCGCGCGCGGCGCCCGGCGGCGGCGAACAGGCCCGGCAGCACCTGCGGCAGCTCGCGGATGTGCGGCAGGTGCGTGTCGGTCACGCGTTCGCGCGCGCCCATCCGCAGCGCTTCCAGTTCGCGTGCGTCGAGCACCTCGGCGAGGCGCTCTTGCGGAAGCCCGAGCAGCGCATGTCGGACCGTCTCCTCCGGGGCGCCGTCGAGCCCGAGCGCCGAGCGGTGCTGGTCGGTGATCCGAAGGTGCTGGCCGAGGAATTTCGTCGGGTCGGGGCGACGGCGAATCGACAGGAAGTCGATCAGCTGGATGAACAGCTTCGTCTCGCCGCCGCTCGCCTGCCTGACCGCATCGACGATACGCCGCAGGCCGGGCACGAAGCGGTCATGTCCGATCCGCAGCAGCGGACCGCTCGGCACGTCGCGGATTCCGGTGGCCTCGAGCACGATCGCGCCCGGGCGCCCGGCAGCGAAGCGCGCGTACCAGTCGACGTTGTCGTCGGTGACGAAGCC
>CALMSQ010000445.1:0-7705 GCA_937872345.1 uncultured Burkholderiales bacterium
TCGAAGCTCGACGTCGTCGAAGGCGAGATCGTCAAGCAGGGGCAGAAGATCGCCGAGGTCGGCTCGACCGGCCGCTCCACCGGCCCGCACCTGCACTTCGAGGTTCGCGTCGACGGCGTCCCGCGCGACCCGTTGCCGTACCTGCGCGCCGGCATGCGCGCCGGGCCGCGCGATTCGGGTACCCCGCCGCTGGCCAGGGCGCGCTGATCGCGGGCGCGCGGCGCTCGGCGCCGCGCCCCCGGCCGGCCGGGGGGCGCGTGCTAGACTCGCACGGTTTCCCTCCAGGCCGACCCCGCCGTGGCGCGGCCGGCCCGCCACCGAATGATCCAGAACTTCCTCACCCGGATCTTCGGCAGCCGCAACGAGCGGCTGCTGAAGGGCTACCGCAAGTCGGTCGAGCAGATCAACGCGCTCGAGCCGCGGATCATGCAGCTCACCGACGAGCAGCTCGCCGGCAAGACCGCCGAGTTCCGCCAGCGCGTGGCCGGCGGCGAGGCGATCGACGCGCTGTTGCCCGAAGCCTTCGCCGTGTGTCGCGAGGCGGCGCGCCGCGTGCTCGGCATGCGCCACTTCGACGTGCAGCTGATCGGCGGCATGGTGCTGCACGCCGGCAAGATCGCCGAGATGCGCACCGGCGAGGGCAAGACGCTGACCGCGACGCTGGCGGTGTACCTGAACGCGCTCGCTGGCAAGGGCGTGCACGTCGTCACCGTCAACGACTACCTGGCCAGTCGCGACGCCGAGTGGATGGGCAAGGTCTACCGCTTCCTCGGGATGTCGGTCGGCACGATCCTCTCGCAGCAGGCCACCGCCGACAAGAAGGTGGCATACGCGGCCGACATCACCTACGGCACCAACAACGAGTTCGGCTTCGACTACCTGCGCGACAACATGGAGTACGCGGTCGGCGACCGCCGCCAGCGTGGGCTGTACTACGCGATCGTCGACGAGGTCGACTCGATCCTGATCGACGAGGCGCGCACGCCTCTGATCATCTCGGGCCAGGCCGAGGACCACACCGAGACCTACCAGCGGCTCAACTCGGTGCCGCGGCTGCTCGAGGAGATGGCCTCCGAGCCGAAGTCCGGCGAGGAAGAGCCGCCCGGCGACTATTGGGTCGACCGCAAGGCGCACCAGGTCTACCTGTCGGAGGCCGGCCACGAGAAGGCCGAGAAGGTGCTCGGGCAGATGGGCCTGCTCCCCGACGGCGCGAGCCTGTACGACGCGGGCAACATCGGGCTGATGCACCACCTGATGGCGGCGCTGCGCGCGCACACGCTGTTCCATCGCGACCAGCACTACGTGGTGCAGAACGGCGAAGTCGTCATCGTCGACGAGTTCACCGGGCGCCTGATGCCCGGCCGACGCTGGTCCGACGGGTTGCACCAGGCCGTCGAGGCCAAGGAAGGGGTGGCCATCCAGGCCGAGAACCAGACCCTCGCGTCGATCACCTTCCAGAACTACTTCCGGATGTACGGCAAGCTCGCCGGCATGACCGGCACCGCCGACACGGAGGCCTACGAGTTCCAGGAGATCTACGGGCTCGAGACGGTGGTGATCCCGACGCACCGGCCGATGATCCGCGAGGATCGCCAGGATCAGGTCTTCCGCACGGCGCGCGAGAAGTACGACGCGATCCTCGCCGACATCCGCGACTGCTACCAGCGCGGCCAGCCGGTGCTGGTCGGCACCACCTCGATCGAGAACTCCGAGTTGCTGTCGACGCAACTCACGAAGGACAAGCTGCCGCACCAGGTGCTCAACGCGAAGCAGCACGCGCGAGAGGCCGAGATCGTCGCGCAGGCCGGGCGCCCGAAGATGATCACGATCGCGACCAACATGGCGGGCCGCGGCACCGACATCGTGCTGGGCGGCAACGTCGAGAAGCAGGTCGAATTCCTGCACGCCGACGATTCGCTTCCCGACGCCGAGCGCGACGCGCGCATCGCGAAGTTGCGCGACGAGTGGCAGTCGCTGCACGACCAGGTCATCGCCGCGGGCGGCCTGCACATCGTCGGCACCGAGCGACACGAGTCGCGCCGCATCGACAACCAGTTGCGCGGACGCTCCGGTCGCCAGGGCGACCCCGGGTCGTCGCGCTTCTACCTGTCGATGGAAGACCCGCTGCTGAAGATCTTCGCCGGCGACCGGCTCAAGGCGATCATGGATCGCCTGAAGCTGCCCGACGGCGAGGCGATCGAGGCGGGCATGGTGACGCGCTCGATCGAATCCGCGCAGCGCAAGGTCGAGGCGCGCAACTTCGACATCCGCAAGCAGCTGCTCGAATACGACGACGTCGCCAACGACCAGCGCAAGATCGTCTACTCCGACCGCAATGCGCTGCTCGAGTCCTCCGAATTCGCCGAGAGGGTGCGCGACCTGCGCCACCGGGTCTTCACCGACCTGTTCCGGCAGTTCGTGCCGGCCGAGTCGGTCGAGGAGCAGTGGGACGTCGCCGGCTTGCAGAAGGTGCTCGAGACCGACTGGCAGCTCGAGGTGCCTCTCGCCTCGATGATGAAGGGCGAGGCCGAGGTCGCCGACGACGACCTGCTCGAGGCGGTCCTGAAGGCGGCCGACGCGATGTACCAGTCGAAGGTCGACCAGGTTGGCGCCGAGGTGTTCGCCGGTTTCGAGCGCTCGATCATGCTGCAGACGATCGACCAGCACTGGCGCGAGCACCTGTCCTCGCTGGACTACCTGCGCCAGGGCATCCACCTGCGCGGCTACGCGCAGAAGAACCCGAAGCAGGAATACAAGCGCGAGGCCTTCGAGCTGTTCAGCCTGATGCAGGAGCGCGTTCGCAACGACGTCACCCGCATCCTGATGACGGTGCGCATCCAGTCGGCCGACGAGGTCGAGCAGGCCGAGGAGGCGGTGCAGCCGCACTACTCGAACGTCAACTACACGCACGCCGACTTCGACCAGGCCGCGGCCGCTGCCGAGACCGCCGACCCGGAGGCGATCGCGCTCGCCGTCCAGCACAGCCCGCAGGCCGACGAGGGCGGCCAGCAGCCGATCCGCCGGTTCGGCCAGAAGATCGGCCGCAACGATCCCTGTCCCTGCGGCTCGGGCAAGAAATACAAGCAATGCCACGGCCGGCTCGCCTGAGCCGGGCGTCACGGAGGTCCCGATGCCCGTGAATCTCCACGTTCCGGCGCGCGATTCGCTGCGTCCGGTGCCTGGCGTCGCCATCGGCACGACGATGGCCGGCATTCGCAAGGCGAACCGCCGCGACGTGCTGGTCCTGCGGCTGCCGGCCGGCGCCACCGCCGCCGGCGTGTTCACCACCAACCGCTTCTGCGCGGCGCCGGTGCGGGTCTGCCGCGAGCACCTGTCGCGCAGCGCCGGCGCGATCCGTGCGCTGGTCGTGAACACGGGCTGCGCCAATGCCGGCACGGGTGCCACCGGCCTGGAGAACGCGCGCCGCAGTTGCGACGAGGTCGCGCGGCTGGTCGGCTGCGCGCCCGAGCAGGTGCTGCCGTTCTCCACCGGCGTGATCCTCGAGCACCTGCCGATGGATCGGTTGCTGCCGGGCATCGGCGCAGCCGTCTCCGACCTGGGCGCGAGCGACTGGCTCGACGCGGCCGAGGCGATCATGACCACCGACACGCTGCCCAAGGGCGCTTCGCGCGAGGTCGAGGTCGGCGGACGGCGCGTGGTCGTCACCGGCATCGCCAAGGGTTCCGGCATGATCCGGCCGAACATGGCCACGATGCTCGGTTACATCGCCACCGATGCGGCATTGCCGCAGCCGCTGCTCGCGCGCTGGGTGCGCGAGGCGGCCGACGTCAGCTTCAACCGCGTCACCGTCGACGGCGACACGTCGACCAACGATTCGCTCGTGCTGCTGGCCAGCGGCGCGAGCGGGGTCGCGCTCGACGACGACGCGGCGCCTGGCGCAGCGGCGCTGAAGGCCGCAATCACCGAAGTCGCGCAGCAGCTGGCGCAGGCGCTCGCGCGAGACGGCGAGGGCGCCACCAAGTTCATCACGATCGAGGTCGAGCGCGCCGCCTCCGGCGCCGAAGCTGCGGCGGTGGCCTACGCGATCGCGCACTCGCCGCTCGTGAAGACCGCGTTCTTCGCCTCCGATCCCAATCTCGGGCGGATCCTCGCTGCGGTCGGTTACGCCGGGATCGCCGATCTGGACGTCGACCGCGTCGACCTCTACCTCGACGACGTGCACGTGGCCACGCGCGGCGGCCGGCACCCGGCCTATCGCGAGGAAGACGGCCAGCGCGTGATGAAGCAGGCCGAGATCCGCATCCGCGTGGTGCTCGGCCGCGGCGACGCGAGCACGACCGTCTGGACCTGCGACCTGTCGCACGACTACGTGTCGATCAACGCCGACTATCGTTCCTGAGCCGAGCGCCCGAGTGCTCTGCGCGTGCCCATGCCCGACCCGACGAAGCTCGAACACCTCGCCGATCGCGCCGAAGCGCTGATCAGGCGCCTCGAATCGCTGCTGCCGGCGCCGCCCGCGCCCGACTGGAGCGCCGCGCATGCCTATCGCTGGCGGCGTCGCTCGACGGCGCTCGGCGTGCAGGCGGTGCTGCAACCGGTGCGGCACGTCTCGCCGATCCGCCTGTCGGACCTCAAGCACATCGACGAGCAGAAGCAGGCGATCGAGCAGAACACGCGGCAGTTCGTCGCCGGCCTGCCCGCCAACAACGTGCTGCTCACCGGGTCGCGCGGAACGGGCAAGTCCTCGCTGATCAAGGCCTGCCTGAACGCCTATGCGGCCCGCGGCCTGCGGCTGATCGAAGTCGACAAGGACGATCTGGTCGACCTGCCCGACATCGTCGAGCTGGTGGCGGGCCGTCCCGAGCGATTCATCGTCTTTTGCGACGACCTGTCGTTCGAGGAGGGCGAGCCGGGGTACAAGGCGTTGAAGGTCGCGCTCGACGGCTCGGTGGCGGCGCAGTCGGACAACCTGCTGATCTACGCCACGTCGAACCGCCGGCACCTGATGCCCGAATACATGCGCGAGAACCTCGACGCGAAGCACCAGGAAGACGGCGAGATCCATCCGGGCGAGACCGTCGAGGAAAAGATCTCGCTGTCCGAGCGCTTCGGGCTGTGGGTGTCGTTCTATCCGTTCCGGCAGGACGACTACCTGGCGATCGTCTCGCACTGGCTGTCCAGCTTCGGCTGCGGCGAACGCGAGATCGACGCGGCGCGCGCCGACGCGCTTCGTTTCGCGCTCGAGCGCGGCTCGCGCTCGGGGCGCGTCGCCTGGCAGTTCGCGAAGGATTGGGCGGGTCGCCGGGCGCGCAAGGCCGGGACGGTCCCCCGGGCTGCCGCGACGGCGGCACCGAAGTCGCCGCGCGGCCGCAGGCGCAGCTGAACCCACGGGCGGCCATGAGCGTCGCAAGCGTCCCCGACGCCGGCGCGACGCGCGCCGATCCCGCCGATCTCGTCGATGTCGCCGTCGGCGTCCTGATTCGTCCCGACGGCGCGGTCCTGTTCGGCCAGCGCCCGGCCGGCAAGCCCTACGCCGGATGGTGGGAGTTCCCGGGCGGCAAGCTCGAGGCCGGAGAGAGCGTCGAGCAGGCGCTCGCGCGCGAGCTCCACGAGGAGCTGGGCATCGACGTACACGAGTCGCTGCCCTGGGTCGTTCGCGAGTACCGGTACCCGCACGCGCACGTCCGCCTCCATTTCCAGCGGATCGTCTCATGGGCCGGCGAGCCGCACGGCCGCGAGGGACAGTCGCTCGCGTGGCGACGGCCCTCGGCGATCGACGTCGCGCCGCTGCTGCCGGCAGCGATCCCCGTCATCGGCTGGCTTCGCCTGCCTGACCGGATCGGCATCAGTTGCGCGCTCGAAATGGGCGACGATCGATTCGTCGCGCAACTCGGGAAGGCGCTCGCGGCGGGGCTGAGGCTGTTGCAGCTGCGCGAGCCGTCGATGGAAGCGGCGCGCTTCGACGCGCTGTTCCGGCGCGTGCGCGAACTGAGCGCGCGCTTCGGGGCGCGGCTCGTCGTCAACAGCGGACACCCGGCGTCGTACTGGGCCGCCTGCGACGGCGTGCATCTTCGAAGCATTGATTTACGCTCGATCGTCTCAAGACCGAGACTGCGAATCGTCGGTGCCTCGTGTCACGATGCAGCGGAACTCGAACGGGCCGGCGACCTTGGCGTCGATTTCGCCCTGCTCGGGCCGGTCAAGGACACGCGCTCGCATCCAGGCGCCGCGGTGCTCGGATGGGGCGGCTTCGAGCGCCTCGCGCGAACGTCGCGCGTACCGGTCTTCGCGCTCGGTGGATTGGACGAACGCGATGCGACGAGCGCGTCGCGCGCCGGCGCCCATGGGTTGGCGATGATGCGCTCGATCTGGCGATGATGTCGGGCGATGATTCGCCCGGCCGATCAGTCTCGGGGACGCGAATCGTCGGTCGGTGCGTCGCCCGACTCACCCCAGTCGTCCGCGCGATCGCTGCGCGAGTCGCCGGCGATGCGGTAGCGCTCGGCGGCCCAGGCCCCGAGGTCGACCGTCTTGCAGCGCTCGGAACAGAACGGTCGCCAGCGGTTCGACGCGTCGAACGGCGCCTTGCGCCCGCAGGTGGGGCAATCGACCGAGACGATCCGTGGCGTCATCGGCGCTGCGACATGCTCAGAGGTTGCAGAGGGCGAGCTCGAAGTCGACGCTGCCCTCGAACGGACGCGGACGCAGGTCGCCATCCTGGCTCGTGAAGCGGATCCACAGCAGGTACTTGTTGGCACTGATCTCGGGGATCGCGCCCGTGGCGGGATCGAGCCGGACCTGCACCATCTGGTAACTCTTGCCGCCGAGCGGCTGCTGGTAGCTGCCCTGCTGGGCCGTGAGGGCCGAGCGCTGCGCACTCTCGCGCAGCAGCTTGAGCACGATCGAAAGGCTGTCGTACAGCGGCCTGAAGGGCGCGGCCCAGGCGGCGATGTCGCGCTGTCGCGCTTCGTGGTGGCGGTGCTGCCACGCATAGTACGACGGCAGGTCGAACTCGCAGGCGCCACCGGCGATGATCGTGCGGCTACGAATGCTCATCAGCCACTCGTTGTCGCGCAGGTGCTGGCCGCTCTTGCCCGTGATGGAACCGAGCTCGCGTGCGGCGTCGTCGATTTCCTCGAGGATCCGCTCGAGTGCCTCGACGGAGACTTCCGGGTTGTTCCGGAACGCCATCAGGGCCTGCCGTTGCCGCTCGAGCTCCTGCAGCAGGTCGGACTTCAGGTCGGCGCGGGCCGCGACGTCGAGGATCTCGAACAGCGTGACCAGCGCGACGTGGTGATCGAGGGCGTGCTCCCGCGCCGCGAAGAACTCGAGGCGTTCGAACAGGTCTTCGAGCCGCAACAGGGTCCGGATGCGCTCGTTCAGCGGGTACTCGTACAGGATCAAGGTACCGTCCTGGGCCACAGTCGGGATTCGCCGCGAACTCGCCGCGGCCGCGAGGCCGCGCGCGCGTCGCGCTGCGCGCGCGAAGACGCACGAATTCTGGCGCAAAGACATTCGCTTGACAAACCCGGTGTCGCTCGCAACGCCCGCCGCATCATGCGCCTCGCAGATAGCGACGGTGCAACGCCTCGACCTGCGCGCCCAGCGCATCGGGCGCGCCGCCGTTGTCGATCACGTCGTCGGCAGCGGCGAGTCGCTGCTCGCGGCTCGCCTGTGCGGCGAGGATCGTCTGTACGCGTTCGCGGCTCAGGCCGCTGCGACGCATGACCCGCTCGACCTGCAC
>CALMSQ010000446.1:0-7697 GCA_937872345.1 uncultured Burkholderiales bacterium
TCTTCCTGCAGCCGCTCGGCCGACAGCGGCAGCAGCTGCTCGAGCACCGGCTCCTGCTTCATCGTGTTGATGAAGCGCGTGTAGGCGAGGTAGACCGCGTCGACCTCGCCGGCCGCGTACGCGTCGAGCTGGATCTTGACCGGGCCGATCAGCTTCTCGAGATGCGGCGTGTCGCCGAGCTGCACGATGTGCGAGACGATCTTCGCGCCGATCCGCTGCAGGAAGCCGAAGCCCTTGTTCCCGATGGCCGTGGCCTGCACGCCGACGCCGCCGCGCTCGAGCTCGCGCAGCTTGTTGGTGACCGCGCGCAGCACGTTGGTGTTCAGGCCGCCGCACAGGCCCTTGTCGGTGGTGACGACGATCACGCCGGCGTTCTTAACCGTCTCGCGCGGCACCAGGTACGGGTGGCGATATTCGGGGTTCGCGTCGGCCAGGTGCGCGGCGATGTTGCGCACCTTGTCCGCGTACGGACGGGCCTGCCGCATCCGGTCCTGCGCCTTGCGCATCTTGGATGCGGCGACCATCTCCATCGCCTTGGTGATCTTGCGCGTGTTCTGCACGCTCTTGATCTTGGTGCGGATCTCTTTGCTGCCCGCCATGTCGTTTCCCGTTTGAGCCCAGCCGCCGGCGAACGGTCAGTACGCGCCGGTCTTCTTGAAGTCTTTCAGCGCTTCGTGCAGCTGCGCCTCGACTTCCTTGCTGAACTTGGCGTCGCGGGCGATCGTGTCGACCAGCGACGCGTACTTCGTCTTGACGAACTCGCGCAGCGCGCGCTCGGCGTCGAGCACCTTGGCGACTTCGATGTCGTCGAAGTAGCCGTTGTTCACGCCGAACAGCGTCAGCGCCATCTCCCAGACCTGCAGCGGCTGGTACTGCGGCTGCTTCATCAGCTCGGTGACCAGGCGGCCGCGCTCGAGCTGCTTGCGGGTGGCCTCGTCGAGGTCGGACGCGAACTGCGCGAACGCGGCCAGCTCGCGGTACTGCGCGAGCGCGAGGCGCACGCCGCCGCCCAGCTTCTTGATGATGTCGGTCTGCGCGGCGCCGCCCACTCGCGACACCGAGATGCCCGCGTTGATCGCGGGACGGATGCCGGCGTTGAAGAGGTCGGTTTCCAGGAAGATCTGGCCGTCGGTGATCGAGATCACGTTGGTCGGCACGAACGCCGACACGTCGCCGGCCTGCGTCTCGATGATCGGCAGCGCGGTCAGCGAGCCGGTCTTGCCCTTGACTGCGCCCTTGGTGAACTTCTCGACGTATTCCTCGTTGACCCGCGCGGCGCGCTCGAGCAGGCGGCTGTGCAGGTAGAAGACGTCGCCGGGATACGCTTCGCGGCCCGGCGGGCGGCGCAGCAGCAGCGAGATCTGGCGATACGCCCAGGCCTGCTTGGTAAGGTCGTCGTAGATGATGAGCGCGTCCTGGCCGCGGTCGCGGAAGTACTCGCCCATCGTGCAGCCCGAGTAGGCCGCGAGGTACTGCATCGCCGCGGAATCGGAAGCGGCGGCGGCGACGACGATGGTGTAGTCCATCGCGCCGGTTTCCTGCAGCTTGCGCACCACGTTGGCGATCGTCGAGGCCTTCTGGCCGATCGCGACGTAGACGCAGATCAGGTCCTTGCCCTTCTGGTTGATGATCGTGTCGACGGCCACCGCGGTCTTGCCGGTCTGGCGGTCGCCGATGATCAGTTCGCGCTGGCCGCGGCCGATCGGCACCATCGCGTCGACCGACTTGAGACCCGTCTGCACCGGCTGCGACACCGACTTGCGCGCGATGACGCCGGGCGCGACCTTCTCGATGATGTCGGTCATCTTCGCGTTGATCGGGCCCTTGCCGTCGATCGGCGTCCCCAGCGCGTCGACGACGCGGCCGATCAGCTCGGGGCCGACCGGCACTTCCAGGATGCGGCCGGTGGCCTTGACCGTCATGCCCTCGGAGATGTGCTCGTACGAGCCCAGCACGACGGCGCCGACCGAGTCGCGCTCGAGGTTCAGCGCCAGCCCGAAGGTGTCGCCGGGGAACTCGATCATCTCGCCCTGCATCACGTCGGACAGGCCGTGGATGCGGCAGATGCCGTCGGTGACCGTGACGACCGTCCCCTGGTTGCGGGTGTCGGCCGCGACGTTCAGGTTCTGGATCTTGCTCTTGAGGAGTTCGCTGATCTCAGCCGGATTCAGTTGCATGGGGTTCCCCGTATTCCTTAAAGCTTCAACGCGCCGGCCATCTGGGCCAGCTTGCCGCGCACCGAGGCGTCGATCACCTCGTCGCCGATCCGGATCGACACGCCGCCGATGAGGTCGGCATCGACGTGGACCGTGGCCTTGACCTGCTTGCCGTATTTCTGCTTCAGCGTCGCGACGATGTCGGCGACCTGCCGCTCGTCGAGCGGGTACGCCGAAGCGATCTGCGCGTCGAGCACGCCTTCGTGGCCGTTGCGCAGCTCGTCGAAGAGCGCCGAGATCTCGGGCAGCACCGCGAGACGCTCGTTGTCGGCCAGCACCTGCACGAAGTTCTTCTGCTCGGCGGCGAGCTGCCCGGCGGCGTCGGCGACGACGGCGGCGACCTGCGTGCTCGACAGTTGCGGATTGCCGATCAGGTCGTGCGCGACGTCGGTGCCGGCCACGACGGCCAGCCGCGACAGCGCGTCGGACCACGACGGCAGCGCGTTCTGCTCGAGCGCGAGCTTGAACGCGGCTTCGGCGTACGGCCGGGCGATCGTCAGCGACTCGGCCATGGTCTTACTTCAGCTCGTTCTTCAGGTTGGCCAACAGGTCGGCGTGCTTCGCCGCGTCGACTTCCTTGCGCAGGATGCGCTCGGCGCCGGCCACGACCAGCTGGGCGACCTGGTCGCGCAACTGGTCGCGCGCCTTCTGCGCGGCAAGCACGGCCTCGTCCTCGGCGGACTTGCGCGCGGCGGCGATGATCGCTGCAGCCTCGGCGCGGGCCTTCTCGACGATGCCGGCGGCCTGCTTCTCGGCGCCGGAACGCACTTCGGCGGCGCCTGCGCGGGCCTGCTGCAGCTCCTGCTCGACGCGGCGCTCGGCGGCGGCGAGGTCGGAGCGCGCCTTGTCGGCGGCGGCCAGCCCGTCGGCGATCTTCTTCGAGCGCTCGTCGAGCGCCTTCGTGATCGGCGGCCAGACGAACCGGGCGGTGAACCACCAGAGCGCCAGGAAGACGATGATCTGGACGATGAGCGTCGCGTTGAGATACACGCTTTGCCCCCTTCTAACGGAGTGTCAACTGACTGGAACGGCCCGCTGGCCCCGATGGCGCCACCGCGGCCGCGCGGACGTCGGCGTGGCTCAGCCCTGGAACGGGTTGGCGAACGCGAACATCATCGCGATGCCGACGCCGATCAGGAACGCCGCGTCGATCAGGCCGGCCAGCAGGAACATCTTGGTCTGCAGCTTGTCCATCAGCTCGGGCTGGCGCGCCGCGCCTTCGATGTACTTGCCGCCCATCATGCCGATGCCGACGCAGGCACCGAGGGCGCCCAGGCCGATGATCAAACCGCAGGCAATGGCGACGAGAGCAACGTTGGTCATGATTGTTCGACTCCTGGTGAAAAGTGCTCGAAGCGAGTTGTGAAGAGCTGGTTGAAAGAGGACGCGTTCAGTGGTGCTCGTGCGCCTGGCCGATGTAGACCAGCGTGAGCATCATGAAAATGAAGGCCTGCAACGTGATGATCAGGATGTGGAAGATCGCCCAGCCAAGGCCGGTGAGGAAGTGCAGCCCGTAGCCCCACCACATGGCGGTCCCGCCGAGCAGCGCGATCAGCAGGAACACCAGTTCGCCGGCGAACATGTTGCCGAACAACCGCATGCCGAGCGAGACGGTCTTGGCTGCGTACTCGATGATCTGCAGCAGCAGGTTGAACGGCGCGAGGAACCACTTCGCGCCGAACGGCGCGGTGAACAGCTCGTGCACGAAGCCGCCGCCGCCCTTGATCTTGATGCCGTAATAGATCGACGCGCACAGCACGACGATCGACAGCGACAGCGTGCCGTTCAGGTCGGCGGTGGGCACGGCGCGCATGTAGTGCAGGCCGAAGAGCTGGCCGATGCGCGGGAACAGGTCGACCGGGATCAGGTCGATCGCGTTCATCAGGAAGATCCAGATGAACGTCGCGAGCGCCAGCGGAGCGATGTAGCTGAGGTCGCCCTTGACGATCGAGCGCGCCTGCTCGTGGACGAACTCGACCAGCGATTCGATCGCGCCGACGAAGCGGTTGGGCACGCCGGCGTGGATCATCCGTGCCGCGCGGTACATCAGCCAGGCGGTGAGCGCCGCCGTGAGCACGGAGTAGAAGACCGTGTCCCAGTTGACGATCGAGAAATCGACGATGTTCTTCTGCTGCGCGCCGGAGGAATTCAGGTGCGCCAGATGGTGAACGATGTATTCGGAAGCGGTCGGAGCGTGCGAGCCGGCGGCCATGGTTTCCCGATTCTGTCGCGTTGGCGGTTCGTGTCAGTGCGGCTTCAAAGCGTGTTGCCGTTGGCCTCGCCCTTCGCCGGGGTCACGGAGCGCACGAAGGCCAGTGCGAACAGCGGCGCCTTCAGTGCGACGATCAGCCCGATCAGCAGCGGCAGCCACCGGATGTCCGGCACCGACTTCACGATCCAGGCCAGCAGGCCGACCGTGAGGCCGAGCTTGGCGAACTCGCCCAGGAAGAAGACCACCGGGTAGGATTCCGGGGGACGCTTCCGGTGCAGCGACAAGCGCAGCGCGAACAACGCATTCGGGACGATCGCCACGGCGCCGCCCAGCAACAGGAACCGGGCGCTTTCCATGCCTGTCGTCAACCCGGCAACGAGTGCCAGGACGGCGACGGCGGCGATCTGCAGTCCGACGGCGGCCAACATGTTTCGAGCGTATCGGCGGTGCCATCGGCCCGCAATGGGCAAAGACGCAGGATTCTAGCGTCCGGTCAAAGGTGGGTCAAACGATTCGTTGCAACGCAACATCGCGACCGCCGGCCGCGCGCCCGGATCGGCGCCATCCGTGATGAAAGCATGATCTGCGTCAAGACGACCGAGGGAGCGACATGTCCCGTCTCGCGACCCGCCTGCTGACTTCCCGCGCGTTCGCCGTGGTCGGGACGCTGCTGGCGGCGATTCTCGTTGCTGCGGGCGCACATGCAGCGCCCGATCCCGCCCGCTTCAACGGCACCGTGGTGCGGGTCGAGGCGGAGATCGTGCCCGACGGCCAGACGGCGCAGTCGCTGGGGCGCAAGCGCAGCGGCTCCGGCGTCATTCTCGACGAGCGCACGGTGCTGACGATCGGCTACCTGGTGCTCGAGGCCGAACAGGTGTCGGTGATCACGCCCGACGGGCGGCGTGCACCGGCCAACGTCGCGGGCTACGACCACGTGAGCGGCTTCGGGCTGTTGCGCACGCTGGTGCCGATCGGCGGGCGCGCGCTTGAACTGGGCGATTCCGACGCGGTGCAGGTGCGGCAGAAGGTGCTCACGCTCGGGCAGGGGGAGACCGAGGCGACCGAGTTGCTGGTGCTGTCGCGCAAGCCGTTCGCCGGCAGCTGGGAGTACCTGCTCGAGCGCCCGATCTTCACGTTCCCGCCGGTCGACAACTGGAGCGGCGCAGCGCTGATCGACCAGGACGGCAAGCTGGTCGGCATCGGCTCGCTGATCGTCAACGACGCCGCCAGCGAGCGTCGCGGCGTGCCGGGGAACCTGTTCGTGCCGGTGAACCTCCTCAAGCCGATCCTCGCCGAGTTGCTTTCGCAGGGCCGGCGCAGCGGCCCGGCGCAACCATGGCTGGGCGTGGCAACCGAACCGGTTCGGGGCCACCTGATCGTGGAACGCGTCACGCGCGACGGGCCCGCCGATCAGGCGGGGCTCGCGCCGGGCGACATCATCGTCGGCGTGGCCGGAGAGGCGGTGTCCGACCAGGCCGATTTCTACCGACGGGTCTGGAAGCTCGGGCCCGCCGGCGTCACGGTGCCGCTGCAGGTGCTCAAGGGCGCCGAGGTTCGCGACGTGCCGGTACGCTCGATCGATCGCGCACAGATGCTGCACAAGCCGCGCGGCATCTGAGGCGGCGCGCCGAGGGGAAATCGCGCGCCGAGAGCGGCTGGCCGCCCGCGGGTCGGGCGGCAGCGGGGACGTGCGACCACGGCTCAGTCGTCGGCGGCGACGCCCAGCCGGTCTAGCAAGCCCTGGAACTGCTCGTGGCTCGAGAATGAAATGACTAGCTTGCCGCGCCCCTTGGCGTTCGCCCGGATCGTGACCGGCGCAGCGAGGACATCGGCAATGCGCTCCTGCAGCCGCAACAGGTCGCGGTGGGGCGCGGCGTGGCGCCGGGCCGGCGGCGTCGTCGCGTCTGCGGCCGCCCGCTGTACCAGCTTCTCGGTTTCGCGCACCGTGAGCCGCTTCTCGGCCACCCGGTGAGCCAGCATGATCTGCTCGGCGCGGTCCAGCGGCAGCAAGGCGCGCGCGTGCCCCATGTCGAGGTCGCCGGCCAGCAACATGGTCTGAACCGGCGCGGCCAGATTGAGCAGGCGCAGCAGGTTCGAGGTGGCGCTGCGCGAGCGGCCGATCGCGTCGGCCGCCTGCTCGTGCGAATAGCCGAACTCGTCGATCAGGCGCCGGATCGCCTGCGCCTGCTCGAGCGGATTGAGGTCCTCGCGCTGGATGTTCTCGATCAGCGCGAGCGCGAGCGCCTGCTCGTCGGGCACTTCGCGCACGACGACCGGCACCTCCGCGAGGCCGGCGATCTGCGCCGCGCGGTAGCGTCGCTCGCCGGCGATGATCTCCCAGCGACCCGGGCCCACCGGGCGGACGACCAGCGGCTGCATCACGCCGTAGGTGCGGATCGACGCGGCGAGGTCGCGCAGCGACGACTCGTCCATCCGGGTGCGCGGCTGGTAGCGGCCGGGCTGCAAGTCGGCCAGCGGCAGCGCGGTGAGGGCGTCGCGATCGCGCGCCGCGCGCTCGTCGCCGCCGCCGAGCAGCGCCTCGAGGCCGCGGCCGAGTCCTTTGGGGCGGGGCTTGCTCATCGGGGTCGGTCGTCCTGGGGAGTCGGTCGGGGGGCGGCGCGACGCGCCTCGTCGATCGCGCGGACGCGTTCGATCAGCTCGGCGCCGAATTCGAGATAGGCGCGGGCGCCCTTGGCCTGCGGGTCGAACACGAGCCCGGGCAGGCCGTAGCTGGGCGCCTCGGCCAGGCGCACGTTGCGCGGGATCACGGTGCGGAACACCTTGTCGCCAAAGTGCTGCTCGAGTTGCGCCGAGACCTGCTGGCCGAGCGTGACGCGCGGATCGAACATCACGCGCAGCAACCCGATGATCTGCAGGTCGGTGTTGAAGTTGGCATGCACTTTCTTGATCGTGTTGACCAGGTCCGACAGGCCTTCGAGCGCGAAGTACTCGCACTGCATCGGGATGATCACGCCGTGCGCGGCGCAAAAGCCGTTCAGGGTCAGCAGCGACAGCGAAGGCGGGCAGTCGATCAGGATGAAGTCGTACTGCGCGTCGACCAGCTTCAGTGCGTCCTTCAGGCGCGTCTCGCGTTCCTCGAAGTCGACGAGTTCGACCTCGGCGCCGGCCAGCTCGCGGTTGGCCGGCAGGACCGAATAGCGCCCGCCTTCGGACCACTGGGTCGCCTCGACGACGTCGGACAGGCCGATCAGCACCTGGTAGATCGAGCGCTTGAGGCTGCGCTTGTCGATGCCGCTGCCCATCGTCGC
>CALMSQ010000447.1:0-7413 GCA_937872345.1 uncultured Burkholderiales bacterium
CAGCCGGTCGAGCAGGGCATCGCGCAGCACCACGAGCGGCTCGACGGCACGGGCTACCCGAAGGGGCTCCGGGGCGAGGAGATCGGCGTCTTCGGCCGCATGGCCGCGATCGCCGACAGCTTCGCCGCGCTGATCGCGGTTCGCGCCTACGCCAACGCGTCGGCACCGCAGGACGCGCTGATGAACCTCTACGAGTGGGCCGGCACCTCGTTCGACGAGCCGCTGGTCGAACAGTTCGTGCAGGCGATCGGCCTGTTCCCGGTCGGCAGCCTGGTCGAGCTGTCGACGGGCGAAGTGGCGGTCGTCCTGGCCCACAATCGCGTGCGTCGACTCGAACCCCGCGTGATGGTGCTCACCGGCGCGGACAAGTCGCCCACCGCGGCACCCTTCGAGCGCGACCTGCTGGCCCGACCGAAGGACCACGAACGCGGCCCGGTCCGCATCGTGCGCGGGCTCGCGGACGGCGCCTACGGGCTGCGACCGGGCGAGCACCTCGCGGCCCGGTTCGCCTGCGCCGACGAGACGGCACGCTGAGCGCGCCGAGCGCGGCCGCGCCCTTCACGCCCTTCACGCCCTTCACGCCCTTGATGCCGGCGTGATCGTGCGGCGCTCGGTGACGATGGCCGTCATCGGGTGGTCGTGGTCGCCGGGCACGAAGCGATCGAGCTCGCAAGCGTCGTAGGCGACACCGATCGCTGGCAGCGCGCGCGCCGACAGCGTCCGGTCGTAGTACCCACCGCCGTAACCGAGCCGGTAGCCCCGTGAATCGAAGGCCACGCACGGCACGACGAGCAGCGTCGGCGAGAGCACGTCGAACGGCTCGGGCAGCGCGATGCCGAACTCGGCGATGCGCATCGTCGCCGCCGGCGTCCAGCGCCCGAACTCGAGCGCGCCGCCGCCCTGCGGGACGCGCGGCAGCCCGATCGTGCGCCCGGCGCGGTACCAGCCCGCCATCGCTTCGCGCAGGTCGGGTTCGCCGCGCACCGGCCAGTAGACGCCGAGCACCTCGCGCTCGGGCGTCGGGCGCGCCGCCAGCCAGGCCTCGAGGCGCGCCGCGATCGCGGCATCGGCCGCACGGCGGAACTGCGCGTCCATCGAGCGGCGCCACGCGATCAGCGTGTTGCGCGCGTGGCGACGCTCGTCATCGTCGCCGATGGTGCGTGGTATCCTCGGTCTCGAGTTGCGAGTCGTGTCGTTCATGCAGCGATTGCTGCGATGGTGCCTGTTGTGAGTTGTCGGCGATGAAACACCGTATCGCCCTTGCCGCGATTGTAGGGCTGATCGGCGTGTGCACCCTGGCGCCGGTGCAGGCCGGCAAGCGCCCTGCGGCGCGCGTTGCAGAGATGACTCCCGACGAGGCGCTCGTGGCAGCACGCGAGGCCTTCGCCCGCAACGACCTCCCCCGCTTCGACGCTGCGGCTGCGCAGGCACGTGGGCACCCGCTGTCCGAGTACCTCGACTTCTGGCGACTGCGCCTGCGGCTGCAGCCGCCCCAGCCCGATGCCGACTCGGGGGCTGCCGACGCGGAGATCCGCACCTTCATCGACGACCACCCCGGCACCCTCGTCGCCGACCTGATGCGCCGCGACTGGCTGCTCAACCTCGGCCGGCGCGGCGTCTGGACCACCTTCGACGGCGAGTATGCGAAGTGGGTGCTGCGCGACGACGACGAGGTGCACTGCTACGCCTCGCTCGGCCGGCTGCAGCGCGGGGAACCGGCACCGGCGGCGGCGCGCGAGCTGTTGTTTTCGGTACGCAAGTTCGGCGACGGCTGCGGCGCCCTGCTCGACGCGATGGTGCGCTCGGGCACCATGCAGCGCGCCGAACTGCGTGCGCGGCTGCGCGTGGCGATCGAGACCAACTCGCCCGACGCGATCCGGCGCACGGCCGACCTGCTCGCCCTCGACCGCGCGTCGGTCGAGTCGGCGCTTTCCAGGCCGTCGCGTGCGCTCGGCCAGGCCAGCGGCAGCGAGATCGCCCTGATTGCCATCGGCCGGCTGGCCCGCAACGATCCTGCCGCCGCCGCGCAGCGGCTGCAGGCCGGCGCGGCCGCGCTGCGCGGCGAAGACCTCGACTTCGCGTGGTCGCAGGTCGCGGCGGCCGGCATGCGCCGCCTCGCGCCCGAGTCGCTCGACTGGACGAAGCTGGCGCTGAAGGCGCCCGCCACCGACGAGACCTGGGTCTGGCTCGCACGCGCCGCGCTGCGCGCCCAGGACTGGCCGACCCTGCGCGCGGTCGTCGGCCGCATGTCCGAGGCGGGCCGGCGCGATCCGACCTGGATCTACTGGACGGCGCGCGCAATGCGCGAGACCGGCGAGTCGGCCGGCGCCGACGCGCTGTTGCACACCGTGGCCGGCCAGTTCAGCTTCTACGGCCAGCTCGCCGCCGAAGAGCTCGGCAAGCTCACGGCGCCGCCGCCGCGCGCCGTCGACCCCACCGAGGCCGAGCTCGCCGAGCCGGCGCGCAATCCGGGCTTCGCACGAGCGCTGAAGTTCTACGAGCTGGGCCTGAGATTCGAGGGCAACCGCGAGTGGAATTTCCAGCTGCGCGGCATGAACGACCGGCAGCTGCTCGCGGCGGCCGAGTGGGCGTGCCAGCGCCAGGTGCTCGATCGCTGCGTCAACACGGCCGACCGCACCGAGACCGAACACGACTTCCGGCTCCGCTTCGTGTCGCCGTTCCTCGACGAGCTCAAGCCGGTGGCGGCCGAACGCGGCCTCGACCCGGCCTGGGTCTACGGGCTGATTCGCCAGGAATCGCGCTTCGTCATGGATGCCCGCTCGTGGGCCGGTGCGCAGGGGCTGATGCAGATCATGCCGTCGACCGCCCGCTGGATCGCACGCAAGCTCGGCGAGCGCGACTTCCGCGTCGAGCAGCTCCACGACCTGCCCACCAACCTGCGCTTCGGCACCTACTACCTGCGCAGCGTGCTCGACGACCTCGAGGGTTCGCCGGTACTCGCGTCGGCCGCGTACAACGCTGGCCCCGGGCGCCCGCGCAACTGGCGTTCGACGCTGCCGCGGCCCGTCGAGGGCGCGATCTTCGCCGAGATCATCCCGTTCAACGAGACCCGCGACTACGTGAAGAAGGTGCTGTCGAACGCCGTTTTCTACGCGGCGCTGTTTTCGGGCGAACCGCAATCGTTGAAGGCGCGGCTCGGCAGCGTCGTGCCGCAGCCGGCCTCGCCCAGCGACCTTCCCTGAGCGCGCGCCGCCATGGCCCACGCGCGCGTGCTCCTCGTCGGCGGCACCGGCTTCATCGGAAGCCAGGTCGCCGGCCGGCTCGCGGCGGGTAACCGGCACGTGCTGGTACCCACCCGGCGCTACGAGCGGGCGCGACACCTGCTGCCGCTGCCGACGGTCGAGGTGGTCGAAGCCGACGTGCATGACGATGCCCAGTTGCGCCGGCTGGTCGGGGGCGTCGATGCCGTCATCAACCTCGTCGGCATCCTGCACGGACGCCGCGGCGCGCCGTGGGGACCCGAATTCGACAAGGCGCACGTGCGCCTGCCCGCGCGGATCGCGGCCGCTTGCACCGATTCGGGCGTTCGCCGGCTGCTCCACATGTCGGCGCTCGGCGTGCAGGCCGGCAGCGAGCGAACGGCGCCGTCGATGTACCTTCGCTCGAAGGCCGCCGGCGAGCAGGCGGTGCGCGAAGCGCGCGCGCTCGACTGGACGATCTTCCGGCCTTCGGTCGTGTTCGGGCCCGGCGACAGCTTCCTGAACCTGTTCGCGCGCCTGCAGGCCTGGCTGCCGGTGATGGCGCTCGCCCGCGCGGGTGCGCGCTTCCAGCCGGTGTTCGTCGGCGACGTTGCACGGGCTTTCGTCGACGCGCTCGATGCGCCGGCCACCCAGGGCGGCTGCTACGAGCTCGCGGGGCCAGACGTCTTCACGCTGCGCGAACTGGTCGCGCTGGCCGGTCGCCATGCCGGCCACGAGCGTCCGATCGTCGCGCTGCCCGACGGCTTCGGTCGCCTGCAGGCGACGCTGCTCGAATTCGCACCCGGCCCGACGCTGATGTCGCGCGACAACTTCGACTCGATGGCGATCGACAACGTCGCGAGCGGGCCGATCGCGCCCGAGCTCGGCCTGACGCCCACGCCGCTCGCGGCGATCGCCCCAGCGTACCTGCGCCGCGGCCCGGCCCGCTTCGGCCTCGAGCGCGCCCGCGCGCGCCGCTGAGCGCGGCGGCGATGCGGATGCTGCGCCCCGCTCGATGAAAATCTACTGCGTCGGCGGGGCGGTACGCGACGAACTCCTCGGCCTGCCCGTCAAGGACCACGACTGGGTCGTCGTCGGCGCCACCCCCGAGATGCTGATCGAGCGCGGCTTCCAGCCGGTCGGCCGCGACTTCCCCGTCTTCCTCCACCCGCAGACGCACGAGGAGTACGCGCTCGCGCGCACCGAGCGCAAGACCGCGCCCGGCTATCGCGGCTTCGCCGTCCATTACGCGCCCGACGTGACGCTGGAGGACGACCTGCTGCGCCGCGACCTGACGATCAACGCGATGGCGCGCGACGCCGACGGCACGCTGATCGACCCGCACGGCGGGCTCGCCGACCTGCGTGCCGGCGTGCTGCGACACGTCGGCGCGGCGTTCACCGAGGACCCGGTACGCATCCTGCGGCTGGCGCGGTTCGCCGCGCGCTTCGATCGCTTCGTCGTCGCGCCGGAAACGATGGCGCTGATGCGCCGGATGGTCGAGCACGGCGAAGTCGACGCGCTGGTGGCCGAACGCGTCTGGCAGGAGCTGTCGCGCGGCCTGATGGAGCGGCATCCGTCGCGGATGTTCGCGGTGCTGCGCGATTGCGGCGCGCTCGCGCGCATTCTCCCCGAGGTCGACCGGCTCTGGGGCGTGCCGCAGCCGCCGGAGCACCACCCGGAGATCGACACCGGCGTGCACGTCATGATGTCGATCGACCATGCCGCCGCCATCGGCGCCCCGCTGGCCGTGCGATTCGCGACGCTGCTGCACGACGTGGGCAAGGGCCTCACGCCGCGCAGCGAGTGGCCCCGCCACGTCGGGCACGAGGAGCACTCGGCGCAGATGATCGACGCGCTGTGCGAGCGGTTGCGCGCGCCGGTGGACTGCCGCGACCTCGCGCGGCTCGTCGCGCGAGAGCACGAGTTGATGCACCGCGCGCTCGAGCTTCGCGCCGGCACGCTGACGCGGCTGCTCGAGCGGCTCGACGTGCTGCGCAAGCCGCAGCGACTCGAGGAGCTGATTGCCGCCTGCGAATCCGACTGGCGCGGGCGGCTCGGCTTCGGCGACCGGCCGTGGCCGCAGGCCGAGCGCCTGCGCACCGCTGCGCTGGCGATGCGAACGGTCGACGCCGGCGCCATCGCCGCCGCGCACGCCGGCTCGACCACCGGGCTGCGCGAGGCGATCCACGCCGCGCGGGTCACGGCGGTCGCCGCGGCAATCGGCGACGACGGCTGAAGTCCGGGCGGCCGGGCTCGCGGGCCGCACCGGGACGCAACTCCGGTTCAGAGCAGCTTCGCGAGCAGCGCCGCCAGCAGCGACAGCAGGATCGTCGAAGCGAGCGGAATCGACCAGTCGCGCCCGAGCGCGCGGAATTCGAAGTCGCCGGGCAGCCGGCCGATGCCGAAGCGGCGCAACAGCGGCATCAGGCCCGAGAACAGCGCCAGCGCCAGCGTCACCACGAGCAGCCACTTCAGCATCGTCGAGCTCCGCTGCGCGCGCTCACCGCGCGTGGCGCTGAAGGAACGTCACGATGTCGGCGGCGCGCAGTTGCGGCTCGCGAACGTCGAACCGCGTTCCGGCCACCCTGTTCATCCACAGCATGTTGGCCTGCATCCGGCGCACCACGGCCGGCCAGTCGGCCGCGACGTGGCGCTTCGGGTCGGGCAGCACGTGGCATTGGTCGCAGGCGTGGCGGAACATGCGTCCGGCGTCGGTGTCGAGCGCGCGCGCCAGGCCGGGCTGCGTCGGGTCGAGTGGCTGCTGCGCGTGCCGCTGGAGGTACGCGACGATCTCGCGCGCCTCGCCGGGCCGCGGCGCGGCCAGCCCCGGCGCCTGCGCGCCGCCGGGCGCCTTCATCATGTCGGCCATCAGCACGCCCAGGTTGCCCTTGCCTTGCATGCGCGGCACCATCCGCTGCACGACGCCGCGCCAGCGCTCGGCGTCGTGCATCGCCGGATCGGGCAGGTGATGGCACTGCACGCAGTACAGCGCAGTGAGCCGGGCGCCGCGCGAATCCGGCTCGGGCAGTTCGGACGGGCGCGGCCCTGCAGGCAGGATCCGCAGCAGCATCTGCCCGTGCCGGCTCGTCGACCAGCGTTGGCGCGACTCGGCCGCAAGCCGGTCGAGGTCGTCGACCGACAGGCGCTCGACGTCGGGACGCACGCCCTGCGCCGTCGATTTCGCCGGCGCTCGCGCGGCCAGCTCCCGCGTCGCGACATCGGCTCCGGGCTGCGCCGACGCCGCACGCGGCACCGCCAGCACCGTCGCGCATGCGGCGGCGATCGCGATCGCGCCGCGCGCGGCAATCCGGACGGTTCGACGGGTGTCCACGGCCTATTCCAGCACGGCGCGCCGGTCGCGCGTGGCGAAGCCCGGCGCGTCGTCGGGGACATCGCGCCCGAACGCGATCGCCTTGAACAGCTCGCCCATCTCCGCCTCGGACAGCAGCATCTGCGCGGCCTGCGCCTGCTTCGCCCACTCGCGCGCGTCACCGCGCGGCAGCGCCGCCAGCCGGTCGAGCAGACCGCAGTCGAGCAGGAAGCGCGCCTGCGAATTGAAACCCAACGTCGCGAGGCCCGCGTCGCGCGCGGCGCCGGCCACTGCGGTGAAGTCGACGTGCGCCGTGACGTCCTGCAGCCCCGGCCAGAGGAACGGATCCGCGTGCACGCGGTGGCGGTAGTGGCACTGCAGCGTGCCGGTCGAGCGGTGCGGATGGTAGTACTCGGCGCGCGGGAAGCCGTAGTCGAACAGCAGCATCGCGCCGCGCGCCAGCCGCTCGGCGACCGTCGCCACCCACCCCGCGGCCTGCTCGCCGATCTCCGAGACGTAGTCGCCGCGCGGCGCCGCGCCCTCGCCCCAGGCCTGCTCGACGGTACGCCGCACGCGCGCGGCGAACGCTTCGTCGGCGGGACGGTCGGCGAACGCGAAACCGCCGGCCGGCGCGCAGGCGACGCCGCGCTCGTGCACGGCGCCGTCGGACCAGCGGAACAGCCGCACCGGCATCGCGTCGAGCACCTCGTTGGCCACCACCACGCCCTCGATCCGCGGCGCCAGCGCGTCGAGCCAGCTCACGCGGCCGAGCAGCGCGGGCACCCGCCGGGCCAGCAGCTCGCGCTGCCGCGCGCGCAACGACGCCGACACCTCGACGATCTCGTAGCGCTCGGGCGCCTCGCCGAGTGCGTCCAGCGACGCGAGCAGTTCGGCGGCCAG
>CALMSQ010000448.1:0-18521 GCA_937872345.1 uncultured Burkholderiales bacterium
ACCTGAAGGTCGACCCCCAGGCCATCACCCCCAACGCCACCCTCGACGCGATACGCAACTCCGGCGCGAAGCGGTAGTCAACGTCGCTTGCGCGCCTGCACTTCGAGGATCACGTCGGCGAACTCGTCGACGTCCTCGAAACTGCGGTACACCGACGCGAAGCGCACGTAGGCCACCTTGTCGAGCTTCTTCAGCTCGCGCATCACCAGCTCGCCGATGCGCTCGCTGGGCACCTCGCGCAGGCCAAGGCTGAGCAGCTTCTCCTCGATGCGGTGGATCGCCGCGTCGACCGCCTCGGCGCTCACCGGCCGCTTGCGCAGCGCGAGCGCCATCGACGCGCGCATCTTGCGCCGGTCGAAGTCGGTGCGAACGCCGTTCTTCTTCACCACGGCCGGCAACGCCAGTTCGACGCGCTCGTAGGTGGTGAAACGCTTGTCGCAATTCAGGCAGCGACGGCGCCGCCGGGTGCTGGCGCCGTCGTCGGACTCGCGCGTCTCGATGACCTGGGTGTCGGGGTGGTCGCAGAACGGGCAGCGCATGGCGCGCTCGCGCCGTTCAACCGTAGACCGGGAACTTCGCGGTCAGCTGACCGACCTTCTCGCGCACCATCGCCAGCTTTGCGGCGTCGCCCGGGTGGTCGAGCACGTCGGCGATCAGGTGGCCGACCAGGCGCGCCTCCTCTTCGCGGAAGCCGCGGGTGGTCATCGCCGGCGTGCCGAGGCGGATCCCGCTGGTGACCATCGGCTTCTCGGGGTCGTTCGGGATCGCGTTCTTGTTGCAGGTGATGTGCGCCTCGCCCAGCACGCGCTCGGCTTCCTTGCCGGTGATGCGCTTGGCGCGCAGGTCGACCAGCATCAGGTGCGACTCGGTGCGGCCCGAGACGATGCGCAGCCCGCGCTCGATCAGCGTCTGCGCGAGCACCTGCGCGTTGGTGGCGACCTGCTGCTGGTAGGCCTTGAACGACGGCTGCAGCGCCTCGTGGAACGCGACCGCCTTGGCGGCGATCACGTGCATCAGCGGCCCGCCCTGCAGGCCGGGGAAGATCGCCGAGTTGACCGCCTTCTCGTGGCGTTCCGGCATCAGGATGAAGCCGCCGCGCGGGCCGCGCAGGCTCTTGTGCGTCGTCGACGTCACGATGTCGGCGTGCGGCACCGGATTGGGATAGACGCCGGCGGCGATCAGCCCCGAGTAGTGCGCCATGTCGACCATCAGCAGCGCGCCGACGTCCTTCGCGACCTTCGCGAAACGCTCCCAGTCGATGCGCAGGCTGTACGCCGACGCACCGGCGATGATCAGCTTCGGCCGGTGCTCGTGCGCCTTGCGCTCCATCGCGTCGTAGTCGATCGCCTCGGCCTCGTTCAGGCCGTAGGAGACGACGTTGAACCACTTGCCCGACATGTTCAGCGCCATGCCGTGCGTGAGGTGGCCGCCCTCGGCGAGGCTCATCCCCATGATCGTGTCGCCGGGCTTGAGGAACGCGAGCAACACCGCCTCGTTCGCCTGGGCGCCGGAGTGCGGCTGTACGTTGGCGCATTCGGCGCCGAACAACCGCTTGATGCGCTCGATCGCCAGTTGCTCGGCGACGTCGACGTACTCGCAACCGCCGTAGTAGCGCTTGCCCGGATACCCCTCGGCGTACTTGTTGGTGAGCTGGCTGCCTTGCGCGGCCATCACCGCCGGGCTCGCGTAGTTCTCGGACGCGATCAACTCGATGTGGGCTTCCTGGCGCTGGTTCTCCAGCCGGATCGCGTTCCAGAGTTCGGGGTCGGTCAGGGAAATGCCGTGGTTGCGGTCGAACATTTGGGTCACCTGGTGGCGCCGGTGTCACGCGGCACCTGCGATTCTAAAGGATCGGGCTGTGGGCCTGTTTACCCTAGGGGCGCGCCTCGACGTCGTCGAGGGCCGCGCCGGGCTCGGCCTCGAGGTGCGCCACGTCGGCCCAGGCGATGAGGCTGAACTCGCGTCCGTCCCATCCGATCCGGTTCAGGCTGGCATTGAGCAGGTCGTGCCGGCGCGGCGCCTCCAGCGGCATTCCGGTGGCCATCCGGTAGGCGATGTCCAGCACGCCGCCGTGCGTGACGACGACCACGGTCTGCCCCGGGTGGAGCCGCACGAGGTCGAGCAGCGCCGAAGCGACGCGCTCGTGGAAGGCGCGCAGCGACTCGCCGCCGCCGGGCAGTCCGAAATCGGGCTCGCGCGAACGCCAGCGTCTCCAGGCCTCGGCCTCGACGCGCTCCAGCTCGTCGTGCGTGCGCCCCTCGAAGCTGCCGTAGTGGCGCTCGCGCAACCGGGAATCGAAGCGCGTCGCGAGGCCACGCGCCGCCGCGATCGGCTCGGCGGTCTGGCGCGCGCGAGACAGGTCGCTCGCGTACACGGCGTCGAGCGGCCAGCCGGCCAGCCGCCGGCCGGTGAGCGCCGCCTGCGCCAGGCCTTCGGCGTCCAGCGCGATGTCGATCTGCCCCTGGAAGCGCCGTTCGCGATTCCAGGAGGTGACGCCGTGGCGGATCAGCACCAGCTCGGTGTGCGGGCGATCGCCCGCTCGCGTGCTCAACGCGAAGCCGGTGCGAGTCTCGGGTTCAGCGTGTAGGTGCCGGTGATCGACGCCTCGCCGAGCCGATGATGCGCGATCACCTTGCGCGCGTCGGCGCCGCCGAAACGGCCCATCAGCGGCAGCCGCTCGACGTCGAGCGCATACACCGTGAACACGTAGCGATGCACGATCGAGTCGTTCCACGGCGGGCACGGGCCGTCGTAACCGTAGTAGTCGCCGGCCATGTCGTGGTCGTCGGCGAACCACGCGGTGTAGTCGTTGATGCCCTGCCGGGCGCCGTGCCGCGCGGCCGGCCCGGACTTGCCTTTCGGCGTCACCTTGTCCGAGAACTCGCCGGCGGCGATCGCATCGAGGCTCGCCGGCAGGTCGACCAGGATCCAGTGGAAGAACTCCACGCGCTTGAGCGTCGATGGAATCTCGCGCCCCTCCTGGTTCACGTCGTCGGGGCGGCTCGGCACGTCGGGATCGTGGCAGACGATCGCAAACGAGCGAGTGCCCACCGGCGCCCCCGACCACGACAGATGAGGGTTGCGGTTCGACGACAGGGTCACGTGCGACTTCGGATCGATGCGGCAGAACGCGAACTCGGGCGCAATGGGCTGCCCGTCGGCGAAGGATTCACTGAACAGTCTCATCGGATGGATCTCCCTGGCCACGGCGGCGCGCGGCGTTCCCAGTCGAACCTTACCGCGAGCGGCGCGCCCTTGCACCTCTCGGGTTTCGTCGGCCGCGCCGCACCGCACCGGTCGTTCCCGGTCAAGACGGCGGCACCCGCATCCAGAGCGTGACCGGCCCGTCGTTGACGAGCGCCACCTGCATGTCGGCGCCGAAGCGCCCGCACGCGACGTCGGGGTGCCGCGCACGGGCCGCCTCGACGAAGCGCTCGTACAGCCGGCGCCCTTCGTCGGGTGCCGCGGCCCGCGAGAAACCCGGCCGGTTGCCGCCGTCGGTGTCCGCTGCCAGCGTGAACTGCGAGACGACGAGCAGCGCGCCGGAGACGTCCTGCACGCTGCGATTCATCCGCCCCTCGTCGTCGGGAAAACAGCGCAGTTTCAGGATCCGCTGCAGCAGTCGTTCGCACCCGGCGTCGGTGTCGCCGCGCTCAGCACAGTAGAAGACGAGCAGGCCGCGGCCGATGCGCCCGACCGACGCCCCGGAGATCTTCACCTCGGCGCCCGCCACCCGCTGCAGCAGCGCGATCATCGCGGCGATCAGGCTGCCGCTTCGAGCGTGACCCGCGCGAACCGGCGCTTGCCCACCTGCACGACGTAGGTGCCGGCCGGCACCTTCAGCGCCTTGTCCTCGACCCGCTCGCCGTCGATGCGCACGCCGCCCTGCTCGATGTTCCGGTTCGCCTCGGTGGTCGACGGCGCCAGCTGCGCCTGCTTGAGCAGCTGCGCGATCGGCATCGGCGCGCCGCGCAGCACCACCTCCGGGATGTTCTCCGGCAGCGCGCCGTGGCGAAAGCGCGCCTCGAACTCGGCCAGCGCGGCGTCGGCCGCGGCGCGCGAGTGGAAGCGCTCGACGATCTCCTGCGCGAGCGCGACCTTGGCGTCGCGCGGGTTGCGCCCGGCCGCGCATTCCTCCCGCAACTGCGCGATCTGCGCCAGCGAGCGCAACGACAGCAGCTCGTAGTAGCGCCACATCAGCTCGTCGGAGATCGACATCAGCTTGCCGAACATCTGCGCCGGCGCCTCGGTGATACCGACGTAGTTGTTCTTCGACTTCGACATCTTCTCGACGCCGTCCAGTCCCTCGAGCAGAGGCATCGTCAGGATGCACTGCGGCTCCTGTCCGTACTCGCGTTGCAGTTCGCGGCCCACCAGCAGGTTGAACTTCTGGTCGGTTCCGCCCAGTTCGATGTCGGACTTCAACGCGACCGAATCGTAGCCCTGCATCAGCGGGTAGAGCAGCTCGTGCACCGAGATCGGCACGCCGGCGCGGAATCGCTTGGTGAAGTCGTCGCGCTCCATCATCCGCGCCAGCGTGTACTTCGCCGCCAGCTGGATCATGCCGCGCGCGCCCAGCGGGTCGGACCACTCGGAGTTGTAGCGGATCTCGGTGCGCTCGCGATCGAGCACGAGGCTGGCCTGCTCGAAGTAGGTCTTCGCGTTCTGCTCGATCTGCTCGCGGGTCAGCGGCGGCCGCGTCGTGTTGCGGCCGGACGGGTCGCCGATCATCGCGGTGAAGTCGCCGATCAGGAAGATCACCCGGTGCCCGAGGTCCTGCAGCTGGCGCATCTTGTTCAGCACGACCGTGTGCCCGAGGTGCAGGTCGGGCGCGGTCGGGTCCAGGCCGAGCTTGATCCGCAGCGGGCTGCCGGTGGCCTCGCTGCGCGCCAGCTTCGCGAGCCAGTCGGACTCCACGAGAAGCTCCTCGCAACCGCGCAGGCTGATCGCCAGCGCCTCCCGGGCGCGGTCGCTTACCGGCCAGCCGGCAGGGGCGGCGGCGCCGGCAGCGCCAGCGGGGGCGCCACGATCGGGGCCCGTCGGTCTGTGTGCGCCGTCCATCGTCATTTCGTGACAGGTTTCCTGGAATGATCCGGTAGAATCGGCCGCTGTTCCCGGACCGGCCGGGCGGCGCCGCTGGCACCGCCGAATTCGTCGGGCCGAGGGGCCAGATTCTAGCCGAGGGTTCACGGGCTCCCGGCGACGAAGCCGAACCTCAGACCGGACGAACCTGCCAGCGCGATGAGCCAGCTACCCCTGCCCAGCTTCCCGAAAGTCGCGACCGCCGTCGCCGCGACGCTGACCCTCGCCGCCGTCACCGCCTTCGGTACCGCGCCGCTGCGCGAGATCGACCTGCCGCCCGTGCAGACCATCGTCGAGAGCGTCGCGATCGCCCCGGCGGTCCGCTCGACCGAAGACGCCCCTGGCCCGCTGCAGCCGTACGTACGCTCCGAGCGCATCCAGCGCGGCGAGACGCTCGCCTCGCTGCTCGACCGGCTCGGCGCAACCGACGGCGAATTCCAGAAGTTCGTGGCCTCCGACGCCCGCGCGCGCAAGCTGATGCAGCTGCAAGCCGGACGCACCGTCACCGCCGAGATCGACGAGGCCGGGCGGGTGCAGTCGCTGCAGTACCGCTACGCCAGCATCGACACCGAATCGGCCTACGCGGCGCAGCCTACCGGTCGGGTCACGATCCATCGGGCGGACGGCCGGTTCGAGGCTCGCGACGAGCCGATCGTCCTCGAGCGCCAGGTGGCGATGGGCATCGCCGAGATCCGCACGTCGCTGTTCGCCGCGATCGACGCCGCGGGAATCCCGGACGCCGTCGCCAGCCAGATCGCCGACATCCTCGACGGCGAGGTCGATTTCACCCGCGACCTGCGCCGCGGCGACACGCTTCGGGTCGTCTACGAGGTGGTGCGAGAGGCCGACAGCCTCGATCCGCCGAGCATCGGGCGCATCCTGGCGCTGGAGTTCTCGGTCAACCGCAGCCGCCACGAGGCCGTCTGGTTCGACCGCGACGGGTCGGGCCAGGGCGAGTACTTTTCGTTCGACGGCCGCAGCCTGCGCAAGGCCTTCCTGCAGCATCCGGTCGAGTTCAGCCGGATCTCGTCGGGCTTCAGCCACGCGCGGATGCACCCGATCCTCAAGTACACCCGCGAGCACAAGGGCGTGGACTTCGCCGCCCCGATCGGGACCAAGGTGCGCAGTTCCGGCGACGGCGTCGTCGAGTTCATCGGTCAGCAGCGCGGCTACGGCAACGTCATCGAGATCCGTCACCGCAACGGCGTCTCGACGCTCTACGCACACCTGAACGGCTTCGCGTCGGGGCTCTCGCACGGCTCCCGGGTCGCGCAGGGCGAGGTCATCGGCTTCGTCGGCACCACGGGGTGGTCGACCGGGCCGCACCTGCACTACGAATTCAAGGTCGACGGCGACCAGGTCGATCCGCTTTCGGTCGTGATGCCCGAATCGGCGCCGCTCGACGCCGGCGAGCGCGACCGGTTCGTCGTCCAGACCTCCGGGCTGCGCACCCGCCTGGCCCAGCTCGACGGCGTCGTCCGCCTCGCCCGCTTCGAGTAGGCGCGGCCCGCGGGCGCCCGAAGCCGTGCGCCGCTTCATCGGGCTGATGTCGGGCACCAGCGTCGACGCGGTCGACGGCGCACTGGTCGAGATCGAACAGCACCCCGCCGTCCTGCGCACCGCCGCGTTCGCCAGCCGTCCGATCCGGCCGGCGCTGCGCAGCGAACTCGAGGCGCTGCAGTCGCCGGGGGCCGACGAGCTGGCCCGCGCCGCACTCGCCGCCAACGCGCTGTCCGACACTTACGCCGAGGTCGTCGCCGACCTGCTCGCTGCGTCGGGCTGCCCCGCGGCATCGATTGCAGCCATCGGCGCGCACGGCCAGACGGTGCGGCACCGGCCGGAGCTGGGCTACACGATCCAGTTGCTCAATCCGGCCCGACTGGCCGAGGCCAGCGGCATCGCCGTGGTTTGCGACCTGCGCGCGGCCGACGTCGCCGCCGGAGGCCAGGGGGCGCCCCTGGCGCCGGCCTTTCACGCGCAGGTGTTCCGCCACGGCGGCGAGCGGCGGGCCGTGGTCAATCTCGGCGGGATCGCCAACGTGAGCCTGCTGCCGCCCGGCGCAGCGCCCGATCCGGTGATCGGCTTCGACACCGGCCCGGCGAACACGCTGCTCGACGCCTGGTGCCGGCGGCACACCGGCGCGGACTTCGACCGCGACGGCGGCTGGGCGCGCGGCGGCCATGTCGACACGGCGCTCTTGGCCGCGTGGCTCGCCGAACCCTATTTCGGGCTGGCGCCGCCCAAGAGCACCGGCCGCGACCTGTTCAACGCCGACTGGCTAGACCGCACGCTGGCCCGCTCCCCGGGCGCGACGCCGCCGCGCGACGTACAGGCCACGCTGGTCGAACTGAGTGCCGCGACGGTCGGGCGGGCGTGCACGGAATTCGGGGCGCAACGGGTCTTCGTCTGCGGAGGCGGCGCGCGCAATGCGTACCTGATGGAGCGGCTCGCCGCCCATTGCGCACCGGCGCCGGTCGCGTCCACGCAGGTGCTCGGCATCGACCCGCAAGCGGTCGAAGCGGCCGCCTTTGCCTGGCTGGCCGCGCGACGGATCGATGGATTGGCCGGCAACCTCGCGTCGGTCACCGGTGCGCGCGGCGCGCGCGTGCTCGGCCTGCTGGCCGAGCCGCGCCCGCGCGAATGATCAGGAGAACGAGGAGCCGCAGCCGCAGGTGCTGGTCGCGTTCGGATTCTTGATCACGAACTGCGCGCCCTGCAGGTCTTCCTTGTAGTCGATCTCGGCCCCGACGAGGTACTGGAAGCTCATCGCGTCGATGAGCAGCGTGACGCCGCCCTTCTCCATGACGGTGTCGTCCTCGTTGGTTTCCTCGTCGAACGTGAAACCGTACTGGAAGCCGGAACAGCCTCCGCCCTGCACGAACACGCGCAGTTTCAGGGCCGGGTTGCCCTCTTCGTCGATCAGTTCCTTGACCTTGGCGGCCGCGCTGTCGGTGAACAGCAGCGGTGCGGGCATTTCGGCGACAGCACTCATCGGTTGAACCTCCGTTGGCCGGCTATTGTAGGGTGCGGCCGGAAACCGCGCCAGCAACGGGGCATTTCCGCTCGGGCGTCGTGGGCCCCCCGCACGACCTACTCGTTGCTGGCTGCCAGTTTGAGGTCGGGACGGCCGTCTTCAAGATGCGCGAGCGCGCCGTCGAGCACCGCGCCGTGGTGCATCTCGATCGCCCGGTAACGGATCTCGCCGCTGACCTGCGCCTTCGGCTGCAACTCGAGCAGCTCGTCGGCCTGGACCGGCCCGACGATCGTGCCGTTGACCACCAGGTGAGCCGCGCGGACCTGCCCTTCGATGCGCGCGTTCTCCGACAGCACGAGCATGCTCGGCTCGCCCTCCTCGGCGATCACGTTGCCGCGGACCTCGCCATCGATGCGCAGTCCCCCCTTGAAGCGGACGTCGCCCCGGATCGCCGTGCCGGCGCCGATCAGGCAATCGATCGTGCCCGTATTGAGCTTCTTCTTGCCGAACATTGCTCCTCCTCGCTCAGAGCGAGGCGGCCTGCTCGGCCCGCAGCGCGCCCTTCTCGAGCACACGCATCTGCACCGACTTCAGCACCGCCCCTTGCGGAACCTCGAAGTGGCCTTCGACGCGCAGCATGCGCCGGAAGGACAGCTTCATCCGCTCGCGCGCCTCGGGCGGCCCCTCGTCGGGCAGCGTCAGGGTCGTGGTGCGGCCCTGGCTTTCGGTCGTCACGCGCAGCTGCAACGACCCCGAGAAGACCCGCTCGGCGCGTCCCGCGAGCATCACCAGGGCACGATATCGCATCCGGTTCGGCTCGCTGGCGTCGGGCTCGACCTCGAACCGACGAATGGCCACCGGGCCCTGCGCATCGGCAGCCGGCAGCAGGCTCTCGAGGTAGGCGAGGTCGGCCTTCAGCTCGGCGTTCTCGGCTTCGAGCTCCCTGATCTGCTGCTCGCGACGGGCGGCCGCGACCTGGTCGATGCGCACCTGGCTGTCGGCCGACACCATCGTGCCGGCGATTCGCCGGCGGTCGGCCGTCGCTTCGGCGAGTTGGTCGCGCAACCTCGACACCTCGGCGCCGAGGCGGTCGCGCTCGGCCGCAGCGCCATCGAACGCATTTCGCCACAGCCACATGCCGCCCGCTGCCCCGACGGCCACCGCGAGCGCCAGCGACGCCAGTCTGAGCGGCCACGGCACGTGCCGCCTGACGGTCATCCTGGCCGCGCTCACCGAACGGCGGCGCGCGAGCAACTTCTTCTTCACTGCGGGCGTGGCGCTGGCGCGTAACCCGGCGGCGGGCACGACGACCCGACGCGGGAGCGAGGACCCGGACCGCGGCGGTGGCGGACCGGGGAACCCCGGAACGGCCGGAGCCGGCTGATGCGTGCAGCGGCCAGGCCCGTAGCCGGCCGCAGGCGGATTCAGTGCAAGCCGGCCCCGCCCGGGCGAGGTTTCATGGTAGCACCGGCACCTGGTCGAGCCCGGTGCCTTCCGGCAGCCCGAACATGAGGTTCATCGCCTGCACGCCCTGCCCCGACGCGCCCTTGACCAGGTTGTCCTCGACGACCAGCACCATCAGCATGTCGCTGCCCGGCGGCCGATGAATCGCGATGCGCGCCGTGTTCGACGCGCGCACCGAGCGGGTCTCGGGCGTGGACCCCGCCGGCATCACGTCGACGAACGGTTCGCCGGCGAACCGCTTCTCGTAAAGGGCCTGCAGGTCGACCTTGCGCCCCGCCGGCGTCAGTCGCGCATACAGCGTCGAGAAGATGCCGCGCACCATCGGCACCAGGTGCGGCGTGAAGACGAGGTTCACCGGCTTGCCGGCGATCGCCTCGAGCCCCTGGCGGATCTCCGGCAGGTGCCGGTGCCCGGCGACCGAATACGCCTTGAAGTTGTCGCTCGCCTCGGCCAGCAGCGTCGCCACCTCGGCCTTGCGGCCGGCGCCGGACGCGCCCGACTTGCAGTCGGCGATCAGGCTGTCGCGTTCGACCAGGTCGCCGCCCGCGGCCGCCACGGCCGACGGGTCGAGCACCGGCAGGAAGCCGAGCTGGACCGAGGTCGGATAGCAGCCGGGCAAGCCGATCACGCGCGCCTTGCGGATCGCCTCGCGGTTGACCTCGGGCAGCCCGTAGACTGCTTCGGCGAGAATGTCCGGGCAGGCGTGCGGCATCTTGTACCAGCGCTCGAACTCCGCCGTGTCCTTCAGCCGGAAGTCGGCGGCGAGGTCGATGACCTTCACGCCCGCGGCGAGCAGCTCGCGCGCCTGCGACATGGCCACGCCGTGCGGGGTGGCGAAGAACACCACGTCGCAGCGGTCGAGCGGCGCCTCGGCCGGATCGGCGAAGGCCAGCTTCACGCGCCCGCGCAGCGACGGAAACATCTCGGCCACCGGCATCCCGGTTTCCTTGCGCGAGGTGATCGCGACGAGTTCGGCCTGCGGATGCTGCGCGAGCAGCCGCAGCAACTCGACGCCGGTGTAACCGGTACCGCCTACGATTCCGACCTTGATCATGTTCGACTCCGTGGGTGCCCTGTCGGGCTGCGGGTTGGGGTCGCCGGATGTAAAAAGGCCGCCTGCGAAGCAAGGCGGCCTGTTCCCGAAGCGCGCGGTACCGCGCGGGGCTTGCGCGGAAATCAGCGCTTCGAGAACTGCTTGCGACGTCGCGCCTTGTGGAAGCCGACCTTCTTGCGCTCGACCTCGCGCGCGTCGCGCGTGACGAGGCCCGCGTTGGACAGCGAGGGCTTGAGCGCCGCGTCGTAGTCGATCAGTGCGCGGGTGACGCCATGGCGAACCGCGCCCGCCTGGCCGGACTCGCCGCCGCCGGCGACGTTGACCATGATGTCGAAGCTGCGGATGTTGTCGGTGAGCTCGAGCGGCTGGCGCACGACCATGCGGCCGGTCTCGCGAGCGAAGTAGTCGTCGAGCGGCTTGCCGTTGACGACGAACTTGCCGGTGCCGCGCTTGAGGAAGACGCGGGCGACCGAGGTCTTGCGCCGGCCGGTGCCGTAGTAGTAATCGCCGATCATCGCGTCAAACCTCCAGGACCTTCGGCTGCTGCGCCGAATGCGGGTGCGTGCCCTCGGCATACACCTTGAGTTTCTTGATCATCGCATAGCCGAGCGGGCCCTTGGGCAGCATGCCCTTGACCGCCTTCTCGAGCGCGCGGCCGGGGAAGCGCGACTGCATCTTGCCGAACGTGGTCTCGGAAATGCCGCCCGGATAGCCGCTGTGCCGGTAGTACATCTTGTTTTCGGTCTTGTTGCCGGTGACGCGCAGTTTCGCGGCATTGACGACGACGATGAAGTCGCCGGTGTCGACGTGCGGCGTGAACTCGGGCTTGTGCTTGCCGCGCAGGCGCAGCGCGATCTCGGCGGCCAGGCGCCCCAGCACCTTGTCGCTCGCATCGACCACGAACCAGTCGCGCTTGACCTCGTGCGGCTTGGCGGAAAACGTCTTCATGACTCTCTCTTCGAAAACCCTCGGAAACCGTACGCGGGAGGGGAGCGCGGAAAGCCTTCAATTGTAGCGGGAACGCCCCGTCCCAGTCAAAGCCTTCGCCGGGGCGGGCTCCAGGCCCGGTGTCCGGGACGCCGGGGCGGGCGAAAAAAAGCCCGAACTCGAAGGTTCGGGCTGAATCCACCAAAGGAGGACGGTGGAGGAGACGGCTCCAATATAACGGAGTGATTTGTGCATTGCAAGATGAGCCCTGTCGGCGGCGTCCGCGCGGCTTCCCGCCCCGGGCACCCGGCCCGCGACGATTGATCAATACATTGAATTCATTGCATTTTTCTGAAACAGGGCGCCCGACTCGGAACTGCGCGACGGGCTCGATTCAACCCTGCGGATGGCGTGGTCGATGCCCTCTGTTGCGGCGTTGCCGCAAGAACCACCCTGCCCGGCCGCACTACAATCGCCCGGCAGCGGTCACGACCAGGAGCAGCGATGGAGTGCGTGGTGAAATGGACCGGGCCCGGCGGCATGAGCTTCGTCGCCGAGACCGGAAGCGGTCACGCGGTCGTCATGGATGGCGCACCCGACGTCGGCGGGCGCAATGTCGGCCCGCGCCCCATGGAGATGGTGCTGCTGGGCACCGGCGGCTGCACCGCTTCCGACGTCGTGGTCATCCTGAGCAAGAGCGGCCAGGACGTGCGCGGCTGCGAGGTGCAGTTGCACGCCGAGCGCGCCGAGACCGACCCGAAGGTGTTCACGCGGATCCACTTCCACTTCGTCGTGCGCGGGCGCGGCCTGAAGCCGAACGTGGTCGAACGGGCGATCAAGCTCTCGCACGACAAGTACTGCTCGGCGTCGATCATGCTAGGCAAAACGGCCGAATTGACGCACGACTGGGAAATCGTCGAGGATTGATGAGTCGCACAATGTTCAACAATGCTTGACATGACTCGGCGGGTCGTCATACTGAAGGCCCGCCAGATGTCGTCTCGCACACGCCCCATGGAAATCGTCCTTCGCAAGTACGGCAACAGCACAGTCGCGGTTTTGCCGCCCTCGGTGCTGAGGGAACTTCGGTTGTGCGCCGGCCAGGCGATGACGCTGGACACCACCGACGACGGGGCGATCGTTCTGGCGCGCAAGCGCAAGTACCGCCTCGCCGACCTGATCGCCCAATGCGACCTCGCGGCCGCCCCTCCCGCCGACCTGGACCTCTGGGAAAGCGCGAAGCCGGTCGGCCAGGAAGTCTGGTAATGCCGGTTTTCGAGCGCGGCGACGTGGTGCACGTTCCGCTCGATCCGGCGGTGGGGCACGAGCAGCGCGGCGCCCGTCCGGCGCTCGTCCTGACATCCCGTGATTTCAATCGCCTCGGCGACGTCCTGGTGGCACCGATCACCCAAGGGGGCGACTTCTCGCGATACGCGGGGTTCGCGGTGAGTCTGACTGGAAGCGGCTGCAAGACACAGGGGGCGGCATTGGTGAACAAGATCCGCATGCTCGACCTGACGGCACGCAAGGCGCGCAGGATCGAGCGTGCGCCCGACGAGGTCGTAGCGGACGCCCTCGCGCGATTGACGGCGCTGCTGGATTCCTGAGGCGCGGCTGGCCGGACCTCGCCTCGGGCCCCCTATTCCCCGGGTTCCCTAGATGTAGTACGCGGTCGCGGTCATCAGCCTCGCGGTGGCGCGCATCGCCCCGCGCACCGGCGCGGGCAGTTCGGCGCCGCCTAGCCGCAGCGCGTTCTGCGCGTGGCGCACCTCGTCGTCCTTCATGGCCACGACGATTGCGCGCGAGCGCAGGTCCGAGGCCGGCAGGCGCTCGAGGTGGCCGTCCAGGTGCGCCTCGACCTGCCGTTCGGTCTCGGCCATGAATCCCAGACTGAGCCGGTCTCCCGCGCGCCCGGCCACCAGCCCCAGCAGCAGCGCGCCGCCGTACCAGAGGGGATTGAGCAGCGACGGCCAGGCGTCGAGCTCGCGCAGCCGCTCGCGGGTCCAGGCGAGATGGTCGCCCTCCTCGCGGGCCGCCGCACGGAACTCGCTGGCCAGGCGCGGGTCGGACGTGGCCGCCGCCTGCCCCTCGTACAGCGCCTGAGCACAGATTTCGCCGACGTGGTTGACCCGCATCAGCGACGCCGACAGCCGGCGCTCGGCCGGATGGGCCGGTTCGCAGGGGTCGCCGCCCGCCACCGGCAGGGCGCGCCCGGCCGGCGTGACGCCGCTGAGCGTGGCCAGCGCCCGACAAGCGCCGGAAAGCAGCCGATCGGCGGCATTCGGGCGGCGGAATCCATTCATGGTGAGACGTCCTTCACGTCGGCCGCCGGGCATTCGTCACACCCGCTCGGGCCGGGCCGACTGGCGGCGCCACGCGCCGCCATCCGACTGTTGTTGACGAGCGACAGGATACCCAAAAAAACAACGGCCGAAAGGTGCCCGGCTTTGCCCCCTCCCCGAATTTGGCGAGAATACGCAGGACTTCTGACCGGGGAAGGCCCACCAGCCGCTTCGGGGAGTTGCGGCGGCGTGGAGGCCGTCGATTGATTTCAGAAACCTAGGAGAACCTTCAATGAAGAAATCGCTTCTCGCAGTGGCTGTCGCGGCAGCTCTGCCGGCGGCTGCGTTCGCGCAGACGAACGTCACGCTGTCCGGTATCGTCAAGCTGGGCCTGGCGAACACCAAGATGGATAACGGCGCCACCGGCAACGGCAGCGGCACGAGCATGGACGACGGTTCGTCGCGCTTCATCATCAGCGGCTCCGAGGACCTGGGCGGCGGCATGAAGGGCATCTTCATGGTCGATACGCGCTTCCGTCCGGACGTCGGCACGGGCTCGCTGGCCAGCGGCAACTCGTTCGTCGGCGTCGCCGGTGGCTTCGGCTCGATCCGCCTCGGTCGCCTGGACACCTACTACCAGTACGGCACCGACGAGTTCGGCGCTCGCGCAGTCGCGCTGCAGCACTCGAACATCTCGATCCTGAGCTGGGTCGGCGGTGTTCAAACCGCGGCCATCGCGAACGCTTCGCGTAGCGCCAACGTCGTCCGCTACGACCTGCCCGCCATGGGCGGCCTGTCGGGTGGCGTGACCTACTCGAACAACTTCCAGGCTGACGACGGCGCCGTGGGCGACGCGTCGAAGGGCACCGCGTGGTCGCTCGACCTCGCGTGGCGCGGCGGCCCGATCACGGTCGGCGGCGCGTACTGGGATGCCGACTACGAAGGCCTGCCGACCAACGACGGCCAGCAATCGTGGCGCCTGTACGGCAACTACAACTTCGGCATCTTCTCGGCCGGCCTGACGTACGACGACTCGAAGATCAAGGGTGCGACGGACGCCAAGCGCGGCGCCTGGTCGATCCCGCTGACCGCCAAGCTCGGCCCGGGCACGCTGCTGTTCACGTACACGGCTGCTCGTGACGTGAAGGCCGGCGGCACGATCGCCGACACCGGCGCGAAGATGTTCGCGATCGGCTACGACTACCCGCTGTCGAAGCGGACGTCGGTCGGCGTGTCGTACGCCAACCTGAAGAACGACGCCAACGCCAACTACGCGCTGTTCACGATGAACGCGCTGGGCGGCCACACGAACCCGGTCGTGGGCCAGGACGTGCGTCAGTTCTACGTGGGTCTGCGTCACGCGTTCTGATCGCCGGCCGGCGCGAGCCGGCCTCGCGAGAGAGCTTGAAAACGCCGGGGCAACCCGGCGTTTTTTTTCGTCCATTCGCGCGCCCGCGTGCCGCCGCGTCAGCGCCCGACGGATCACGCGCGCCCGATGATTGAGATCGAAACATTTCAGACTTAAACTGTCTGGCATGGGATCGATCGACGACGCCGCGCTCGCGGGGGCGCTGGACCACGAGACGCGGGTCCAGGCGCACGACCACACGGCACTGAAGCTGTGGCTGCGCCTGCTCACCTGCACCCACCTGATCGAAGGCTCGGTGCGTCGCAAGCTGCGCAGCGAGTTCGAGTCGACGCTGCCGCGCTTCGACCTGCTGGCTCAACTCGAGCGCCACCCGCAGGGCCTGAAGATGAGCGAGCTGTCGCAGCGCCTGATGGTGACCGGCGGCAACGTGACCGGGCTGGCCGACCAGCTCGAGTCCGAGGGCTGGATCACCCGCGAGCCGGTCGCCGACGATCGCCGCGCGATCCGCCTGAAGCTCTCCCCCACCGGTCGTCGCCGCTTCGCCGACATGGCGGCGGGCCACGAGCGCTGGGTGATCTCGCTGTTCGAGGCGCTGTCGCGCGACGAGCAGCAGCAACTGCTTCGCCTGCTCGGAAAGCTCAAGCCCGGCCTGCTCGCCGGCGTGCAACGCGGCGGCGACGCCCGCCCTGCGGAGCGGCGACGCTCCTGACCGGAGGAGTCCCACGATGCACCGCTCCGCGCACCTCGACACCTTCGCCCGCGACAACCTGCCGCCGCCCGAGCAGTGGCCCGAGCTTCCCCAGTCGCCCGACACGCAGTATCCGGAGCGGCTCAACGCCGCGGTCGAACTGCTCGACCGGATGGTCGAGCGCGGCTTCGGCGACGCGATCGCGTTGCGCACCGACGCGGCCGCCTGCACCTATTACCAGCTCTACGTCCGCGTGAACCAGATCGCGCACGCGCTGCGCGAGCGGATGGGGCTGGTGCCGGGCAACCGCGTGCTGTTGCGCGGCACGAACAACCCGATGATGGCCGCCTGCCTGCTGGCGACGATCAAGGCCGGGCTGGTCGCCGTGCCGACGATGCCGCTGCTGCGCGCCAGGGACCTCGCGCCGGTGGTCGCCAAGGCGAAGGTGTCGGCCGCGCTGTGCGACATCGCGCTGCGCGACGAGCTCGACGCGCTCGCGCGCGAGACGCCGGCGCTGAAGCAGGTCATGTTCTTCAACGACGGCAGCGGCGCGTTCGACGCGCTCGAGACCCACCTGGCCGCGATGCCGACGCGCTTCGCGGCGTGCGACACCGCGCAGGACGACGTCGCGCTGATCGCGTTCACGTCGGGCACGACCGGGACGCCGAAGGGTACGATGCACTTTCACCGCGACATCGTCGCGATGTGCGACCTCTTCCCGCGCCACGTGCTGCGCCCGGGGCCCGACGACGTCTTCTGCGGCACGCCGCCGCTGGCGTTCACCTTCGGGCTGGGCGGCATGCTGTGCTTCCCGATGCGCGTCGGCGCATCGGTGGTGCTGCTCGAGCGCGGCACGCCCGAGACGCTGCTCGGCGCGATCCAGCGTCATCGCGCGAGCGTGCTCTTCACCGCGCCGACGATGTACCGGCAGATGGCCGCGATCGTGAAGCGGTTCGACCTGTCGTCGCTGAAGAAGTGCGTGTCGGCCGGCGAGGCGCTTCCCGACGCGACGCGACAGTTGTGGAAAGAAGCGACCGGCATCGAGATCATCGACGGGATCGGCTCGACCGAGATGATCCACATCTTCATCTCGTCGCCGCCCGAGTCGGTGCGCCGCGGCGCGATCGGCAAGGTGGTGCCGGGCTACGAGGCGCGCATCGTCGACGACGAGATGAACGAATTGCCGCCGGACACGGTGGGCAAGCTCGCGGTGAAGGGCCCGACCGGCTGCCGCTACCTGGCCGACGCGCGCCAGCTCAACTACGTGAAGAAGGGCTGGAACCTGCCCGGCGACACGTTCAGGATGGACGCCGACGGCTACTTCTACTACCAGGCGCGCTCGGACGACATGATCGTCTCGGGCGGCTACAACATCGCCGGCCCCGAGGTGGAGGCGGCGCTGATGATGCACGACGCGGTCGCCGAGTGCGGCGTGATCGGCGTGCCCGACGACGCGCGCGGGCAGATCGTCAAGGCGTTCGTCGTGCTCGAGCCGGGCTACACGGGCAGCGAGGCGATGGCCGCCGCGCTGCAGGACTTCGTCAAGCAGACGATCGCGCCGTACAAGTACCCGCGCGCGGTGGAGTTCCGCGAGTCGCTGCCGCGGACCGAAACCGGCAAGCTGCAGCGGTTCCGGTTGCGCGGGGGCTGAACTGGCACGACGGCTGAGCCAGCGCGGCGGATCGCCCCCGCTGGTGAGGCTGGCCTTGCCGGCACGGCACCGATCGGTTACCATTTCGATACCGTCGAGATGGAAGAATGGATACCGATCTCTTCATCAAGAAGCTTCCGGGCGAGGTCAAGGAACTGATCGCCCGCGAAGCTGAATTGCACCGGCGGTCCGTGAACCAGGAAGCCATCGTGCTGCTCGAGGAGGCCCTGGCGGCGCGCCTTCGCGCGGTGCGCAGCACCCGGCACGAGGTTCGCGAAATCCTCGCGCACTATCGCGCGCGGCCCGTTCGCGACGGGCGCGGGCCGGACGAGCTCGTCGAATACGACACCGACGGGCTGCCGACGTGAGGAGGCGCCGCGGCGAGCCGGCTGCCGACGAAGCGGCGCTCGACACGTCGGCCCTGTACGCGATCTTCGACGACGAAGAGCAGGCCGAGCGATTGCTCGACGGCCTCGACCGCTACGCGCGGCTCTGCATCAGCGCCGGAACCCTCGCCGAGCTGTCCATCCTGCTCCTGGCCCGACGAGGCCCCGAGGCGGTCGACGATCTCGACCGATTCCTCGTCGCCTATGCCGTCGAGATCGTCCCGGTCGATCTGCAAGCCGTCCGGTGGGTTCGCGAGGGCTTCGCCGCATTCGGCAAGGGAATGGGCAACCGGGCGCGACTGAACTTCGGCGACCTGTTCGCGTATGCGTTGTGCCGCGAACGCGAAATCCCGCTCTTCTTCCAGGGCGCCGACTTCGCCGAGACCGACCTCGCCGACGCCTCCAGGGGTTGACAACCTGCTGGGCGGGTTTGCCCGCCGATGCCTCAAGCGGCCTTCTTCAATGCCTCGTCGCGAAGCTCCCTGCGCAGGATCTTCCCGACGTTGGTCTTGGGCAGTTCGACGCGGAACTCGATGTACTTCGGCTTCTTGTAGCCGGTGAGGTTCGCGGCGCAGTACTGCATCAGGTCGCGCTCGGTGAGGCTCTCGTCCTTCTTCACGACGAACAGCTTCACCGCCTCGCCC
>CALMSQ010000449.1:0-5514 GCA_937872345.1 uncultured Burkholderiales bacterium
CCGTTCTTCAGGCCCGCGGTGGGCAGCCTGGCCACGTTCAGGCCGGGCCCGACCGGCCGCGTGGCGACATCGGCCGGGTCGCGCCAGCCATCCACACCCCAGTGCACCAGCGCGGGCTCGCGCAGGCAGACCAGCAATTCGGCACCCACGAAGCACGACGACGTGCGTGCCTGTTCGAGCCACACCGCGAGCCGCGGCGCCGGCCGCTGGCCACGATAACGCTCGGCCACCGCCGACGGGCAGTCGCAGGCGCGGCCGAGCGCGGCCGAGACCGCCAGCTTGACGAATTCCGCGTGCGCCCAGGCCAACGGCATCGCCGAACCGGTCGGACGTCCCGGCAGCAGTCCGAGCGAGGGCAGCGGCACGCCGTCCCAGACCTGCTCGGGAATCATCCCCGTGCCGCCAGCCATCGCCGCCATCGCTTCGAGGGCCGGACGCGGGTCGCGCCCGGCGAGCAGTTCGTAGTGGCCGCGCTCGCCGGCCAGCAGCGGCCACGGGCGGCCGCAGCCGGTGCCGTCGAACGGCGCCCCGTCCTCGTGCTCGCCGTAGCCGTCGCCGCTGTAGCGGCGCCAGGCCGAGCCACAGGGCGTGTCGACCTTCAGCAGCGCATCGATCGCCGTCACGGTGTCGACGATCAGCGGGTCGTCGGCACGGCGCAGGCCGAAGCGCACCAGTTGCAGCACGTCGGTGGCGATCTGCTCGTCGGCCGGCGGCGCCGCCTCGATCCGGTTGCGGATCGGCAATCGCCGATGCAGCGCCGGCTCGCCGCCCGGGCCCGCTGGCGGGGCGATCCGGACGAAATAACCTCGCACGCCCAGGCGCCGCGCGAGCGCGGTGTCGAAGACCGCGGTCAGCTCCTCGATGCGCGCGTTCCAGTCGTCGGCGAGCGCGAGCGCGAACTCGCGCAACGCGGGTCCGACGAACCGGGCGCCCGCGACCAGCGCGGCGATGCACACCGCCAGCGTGAACGCGTTGACGCCCGCGTCTTCTTCCCAGCGGTCCTGCTCGCTCGCGGGGCCGGTACGCGCGACGAACGCGATCGCCCGCTGCACCATGTCGCCGACCTCGATGCCCTCGAGCGCGTCGCGCTCGGCGAGCAGCGCCGCGAGCAGCACCGGAAAAGCGGCCTCGTCGAGCTGCACGCCGCGCCAGTAGGGTGTGCCGCCGAGCCACTGGTTCTGGTGCCAGTGGCCGTCGGCCTGCTGCGACGCGATCAGGTAGCGCAGCACGTTGCGCGCGCGCGCCGGTTCGCCGAGCGCGATCAGCGCGCCGGCGCATTCGACCAGGTCGCGCGGCCAGACCAGGTGATAGCCGCCGCGATCGTCGTGCCGGTTGCCCCAGGGCACGCCGAGGCTGGCAACGATCGCGCCGGGGTAGATCTTGTCCTGGTGCGCGTGCAGCACCATCGCCGATACCGCGACCTGTTCGCGCACGCGCGGCGACAGCGTGGCCGGCAGCCGCACCGGCAGCTCCTCGTGCCAGCGCGTCCACTGCGCCACCTGCCGCTGCCACGGCTGCTCGAACGGCTGCGCGAGCGAGGCGATCGCGAGGGCAGCCGCTGCCTCGCGGCTGCTCGCCAGCCCGAGCGCGAGCACGCAGCGGCGCGGCAGCTCGCCCATCAATGCGACGTTGCCCGGTCCGGCGCGCCGATGCTCCCAACGCATCGCCGCATGACGGTCGAAGTCCTGCCAGCCATCGCTCGCGCCGACGTAGCCCACACTGCCGCGCAGCCAGGCGTCGCGCTGCGCGTCGTCGACGGCCGCCAGCGCCAGGCCGAACGGCCCCTGCTCGGCCCACAGGACGCGCCGGCAGCCGTGGTGGCCCACTTCGGCGCAGTTGCCGGCGCCACTGCCGCCCAGGTGCGGCGCGAGCAGCGCGTACAGCCGCAGGCCAGGCGCGCGGCTGTTCGCGGCCCGGACTGACGCTTCGTTCGGCGCTTCGTTCGGCGCTTCGTGCGCCTCGACCAGGCGCAGTTCGATCAGCAGCACGTCACGCTCCGGATCGGGTGTGATCCTGAGCGCGAGCGTGAATCGCTCGTGGCGGTGCACGATGCGCGCTGCCGGCACGCCGGGCGCGACAGTCTCGATGCGGTAGTTGCCCGCGCGCTTCACCTCGACCCAGAAGCCGGCTCCATCGGCGACGATGAAGCCCAGGTCGCGGATCTGCGGCAGGTCGACGCGCGGAAAGTAGACCTCGTTCACGATGCCGAAGCCCGTGGTGAACCACAGCCGTGGCGCGCCGAGCGTCGTGCCGACGAGATCCTTGGCGCTGCTCGTCCAGGTGGGCGCGATGCCCGGCGCGCCGGGTGCATCGGCCGGCTCGTCGGCGCGGTCGGCAACCCAGCTCATGGCCGCGAGTCCGCTTGCGCGCGCGGTTCGGTGCGCGGTTCGGTGCGCCGGCCGGCGCGCCGTGCTTGCGTCGCGCCGGCCCAGAGGCGGAAACCGCCGACGAACGCGTTGGCGTTGTCGCCGAGCCGCACGTGCTGCGGCAGCGCCTGCGCATCGAGCTTGCGTGCGTTGCCGCCGCCGAGCACCACGTAGTCGGGCCGCAGCGCGGCGTGCAGCGTCTCGACGACGTCGAGCACGGCCTTGCGCCACTTCTTCGTGCCGAGGCGCTCCAGGCCGCGCGCGCCGACGTAATCTTCGTAGCTGCGCCGCTTGCGGTACGGCAGGTGCGCGAGTTCCATCGCCTCGACGCGCCCGTCGACCACCAGCGCCGAACCCAGCCCGGTGCCCAGCCCGAGGAACAGCATCGTGCCGCCCTCGTAGCTGCCGATCGCCTGCATCGCCGCATCGTTGACGAGCTTCACCGGACGCCCGAGCGCCGCCTCGAAGTCGAAGCCGACCCAGCCGCGCCCGAGATTGTGCGGCTCGCGCACCGGCCTGCCGTGCAGTACCGGGCCCGGGTAGCCGATCGAGACGACCTCGTAGCGCCAGCCGCGGCTCGCATCGAGCGTGCCGCGCACCATCTGCTGCGGCGACAGCCGGCTTCCCGACACGAATGCGCGCGGCTCGTTCTCGCCGCTGGCGAGCAGCTTGACGTGATGGCCGCCGACGTCGACGACGAGGATCTTCATCGTCGCGCGTGCTCTCCGGCTGCGTGGCCCGCGCGAGGCAGCAGCGCGGCCGCCGCCTCGTCGGCCATGACGCAGGCGCGATCGCAGCGCACCAGCCCGGCGGGAATCGCCCGGTCGCCGAGCACCAGCCGTTCGAGCATCGCCGCCTTCGATGCGCCGCAGGCCAGCCACAGCACGCATCGGGCTGCGTCGATCGCCGGCACGGTGAGCGTCATGCGCCGCCATCCGCCATGCACGGCGGTGGCCGACACCCAGGCATCGGCCACGCGCGTGGCCGGGTCGCCAGGCATCAGCGACGCGGTGTGTCCGTCGCCGCCCAGCCCCAGGTGCACCAGGTCGAACACCGGCGGCTCGCCCAGCGTATCGGCCAGTGCCCCGGCATAGGCTGCGGCCGCCGCCGACAGGTCGGCCTCGTCGACCGGCATCGGGTGCACCTGGGCGCGAGGAATCGGCACGCGAGACACCAGCAGTCGTTCGAGATCGTTCAGGTTGCGCTCGCTGCTGCCGCGCGGCGCCGCACGCTCGTCGACCTGGAACAGCTCGACGCGACTCCAGTCGATCGATTCGAGCACCAGCCACTGAAGCATCGGCAACGGCGTCCGGCCCCCGCTCAGCGCCAAGGCGAAGCGACCCCGCGCGCGCAGGGCCTGCTCGGCCCGGCCCGCGACGAAGGCTGCCGCGCGCCGAGCGGCCGCTTCGGCGTCGGGTGCGATGACGATCCGCATCGCGTGCTCCTCACGCCCCGCTCGGCGCGCGCCAGCCGCCGCAGGCAGCCGCCTGCGCATCGGCCTCGGCCGGACCCCAGCTGCCCGGCGCGTAAGGATGCGGCGGCGCCGGCGATCCCAGGATCGGGTCGACGATCCGCCACGCGGCCTCGACGCCGTCCTCGCGCGCGAACAGGGTCGGATCGCCCCTCATCGCGTCGCCGATCAACCGCTCGTAGGCACCCATCTGCGAGCCGCGCTCGTTGCACACGAGCAGTTCGACGTCCTCGCCGAACATCCCCACGCCCGAGCGCTTGGCGCGCGCGCCGATCGCGATTGCCATGCGGTCGGGCCCGAGCCCGAAGCGGAAATAGTTCGACTGCGGCGGCACCGCCTCGCCGAACACCTGCTGCGGAGGCCGCTTCAGGAACACTCGCACTTCGGTGGCGGTGCTGGCCAGCCGCTTGCCGGCGCGCAGCACGAACGGCACGCCGGCCCAGCGCCACGAGTCGAGATGGAGCCGCACCGCGGCAAAGGTCTCGACCCGCGAGTCGGGCGCCACGCCTTCCTCGTCGCGATAGCCGGCATACTGGCCGCGCACCACGTCGGCGGCGGCCAGCGGGCGGATGCCGCGGAATACCTTTACCTTCTCGTCGCGCAGCGCCTCGGCCCCGTCGCCGATCGGCGGCTCCATCGCCAGGTGCGCGACCACCTGCAGCAGGTGATTCTGGATCACGTCGCGGATCGCGCCGACTTCCTCGTAGAACCGGCCGCGGCCTTCGACGCCGAACGCCTCGGCCATCGTGACCTGGATGGCCTGCACGTGGTCGCGGTTCCACAGCGGTTCGAGAAAAGCGTTGGCGAAGCGGAAGAACAGCAGGTTCTGCACCGACTCCTTGCCCAGGTAGTGGTCGATGCGGAAGATCGACGGCTCCGCGAAGACGCGGTGCGCGGCGCGGTTCAGCGCCTGCGCCGACGCCAGGTCGCGACCGAACGGCTTCTCGACCACCACTCGCGCACCCGCCGAGCAGCCGGAGTCGCCGATCCCGTCGATCACCGTCGGGAACAGGCTCGGCGGCACCGCCAGGTAGTGCAGCGGATGCCGGGCCGCGCCCAGCGTCTGTCGCAGCCGCCGGTAAGTGTCGGGTTCGCGGTAGTCGCCGTCGACGTAGCGCATCAGGCCCGACAGTCGCTCGGTGGCGGCGCGATCGGCACGATCGCCATGCGCGTCGATGCTCGCGCCCAGTCGCTGGCGCAAGGCGTCGACGCCGAAGCCCGAGCGTGCGACACCGACGACCGGCTGCTCGAAGTTGCCGCGCGCCACCAGCGCCTGCAGCGCCGGGAAGATCTTGCGGAATGCGAGGTCGCCGGTTGCGCCGAACAGGACCAGCGCATCCGATCCGGTCGGGTCCACGATCAGGTTCCCTTTCCGCCGTCGGCACGCTCGAGGTGGCCGCCGAACTCGCGGCGCATCGCCGACAGGATGCGATTGGCGAAATCGTCGGCGTCGCGCGACGCGAAGCGCGCGAACAGCGCCGTCGCCAGCACCGGCGCCGGCACGCCGTCGTCGATCGCCGCCTGCAGCATCCACCGCCCTTCGCCCGAATCGGCGACGTGTCCGCGCAGCGACTCGAGATCGGGCTCGTTGCTCAGCGCCTCGGCGGTCAGGTCGAGAAGCCATGAGCGCACCACGCTGCCGCGGCGCCACAACTCGGCGATCTCCGCCAGGTCGAA
>CALMSQ010000450.1:0-3537 GCA_937872345.1 uncultured Burkholderiales bacterium
GCCGCGAGCGCCGCGCCGATCGGGCCGCCGGCCAGCGCGAACGGGAAGTTGAACGGGGCGATGACCGCCCAGACGCCGTAGGGCCTGAGCCGCGTGCGGTTGCGGCTGACGAAGCCGGCGAGCGGGTCGTTGGGCAGGTCGCGCCGAAAGCCGTCGTTGGCCTGCATCTGGTCGCAGTACCAGGCGACGAGGTCGGCGGTTTCCTGGACCTCGCCGAGCGACTCCATCCGGTTCTTGCCGACTTCGATCGCCATCGCGGCCGAGATCTCGTACACCCGCTCCTCGATCAGCGCCGCCGCACGGCGCAGCAGCGCGACGCGATCGGGCCACGGCATCCGCGACCAGGACGGGAACGCGCGGCGCGCAGCGGCGACCGCGGCATCGACGTCGGTGGCGCTGCCCGACTGGAATCGTCCGACCAGCAGGTCGGTGTCGATCGGCGAGCGCACCTCGAAGCTCGCCCCCGCCAGGCGCGGCTTGCCGTCGACGAACATCGGATGCTCCTGGCCGAGCGCGGGGCGCACGCGCGCCAGTGCCGCGTCGAAGCGCTCGTGCATCCCCGGCGGCGGGTCGAACATCGTCGAGTAGGTCAGGCGAAACGATGCGGGCGTGTCCATCGGCGGCTCCGTGAGCGGTCTTGCGATCCGCCGAAGTTACCGCAATCGCGGGGCCATGGATAAGCGGCGCGCGGGCGCCGGCGACCCGCGCGAGGGGCGCCGCAGCGGCGACGCCCTCGCGGGTGTGCCCGCTAGCCCACGAGCTCCGAGATCTCGATCAGGTTCAGGTCGGGGTCGCGCAGGTAGATCGAGCGCAGTTGCGAGGTGGCGCCCGTGCGCATCACCGGGCCTTCGATGATCGACACGCCCAGCGCCTGCAGCCGCGCCATCACCTGGTCGAGCGGCACGCTGGCGATGAAGCACAGGTCGAGTGCCCCGGGGACCGGCAAATGGGCTTTCGGCTCGTATTCGCGGCCCTTGACGTGCAGGTTGATCTTCTGGTTGCCGAAGCGGAACGCCTTGCGCCCGGCGCCGAAGGCCTCGAGCTTCATTCCCATCACTTCGGTGTAGAAGCGGATGCAGGCGGCCTCGTCGGTGGTCGTGACGACGATGTGGTCGATGTGGTCGATCATGTGAGAGGCTCCGGAAGCGGCGCGGCGGCGCGGCGCTCGTCGTGGCGCTGCGCCGATCTGTCCATGCCGGGAGCCAGTGTACCCGGGCGCGCCCCCCGCAGCCCTAGAGCGACTTCAGGTACTCGACCAGGTCGGCGAGCTCGGCGGCGCTCAGGCCGAGCGATTTCCTCGCGTTGTAGGTGTCGACCACCGCCTGCAGCGTCGCTGCGCTGCCGTTGTGGAAGTACGGCGGGTGCTGCCAGATGCCGCGCAGCGGCGCGGTGCGGTACTGCTTCGTTGCGCTGCGCGATGCCCAGCTCGGCACGCCGTTGGGCTCGGGCTCGCTGACCACGTCGGAGGCCGGGTGCAGCCTGAGCGCAGCGTCGGTGAATTCTGGCCCGCTGTGACAACTCGCGCATCTGCCGGGCCCCTCGAACACGACCTTGCCGCGCGCGGCCGCCGCGACGTCGAAGCTCCCGGCCGGCGGCGGCGGCGCGGCAAGCGTCAGCTGGTAGGCCTGCAGCGCCGGGAGCCTGGCAGTGACGAGGTCATCGGTTCCGTTGCGGACATCGACACCCGTGCGGGCGTCGAAGAACGAGCCGTGCCCACCCATCTGCGTCACCGCCACATAGCGGTTCCAGTACGCGATCTCGTCGCCGTCGCCGGTCGTCGTGATCCGCGCCACGCCGGCGAGTCCGTAAGCCGGCGGAATCACCTGCGGGCCGTTGATGCCGTCGAGGTTGAAGCGCGGATCGTATTTCCCCTTGCCCCAGGAGCTGAACACCGACCGGGCGCCCGCGTCGAGCGCGGGCGACAGCGCGATGATCGCGCCGGGGTTCAGGTCGCGGTTGGGCCATCCGTCGAGCCTCTTGCCGATTCCCGGGGCGAACGAGTCGTCGACCGTCGAGTGGCACAGGGCGCAGGTGACGCCGACCCGGGTCAGCGTCTTCCTGCCGTTGACGACCTCGACCGTGCCCCGCAGGCCGACGACCGCGTCGAGTTCGAGCAGCGCTAAGGTCGTGTCCGGACTTGCGAGGTCGATGCTGCCGTCCCGGATCCCGTTGACGACCGCCGGCGGCAGCGCTTCCGCATCGACCTTCAGCCCGACCGACAGTGCGGTCAACGGGTCGACTGCGGCCGCGATGACCTCGTGCATGCGCAGGGTGTCGGTCCACTTCGACTCGTCGCCGAACGTGTCGTAGCGGAAGATCTGCTTGCCTTCCGCGACGACCGCAGGATCGGGCGTGGCGCCCGGGGTGTCGGCGCTGCCGCATGCTGCGAGCGACAGGGCGGTTGCTGCGGAGGCGAGCGCTGCGGCACTACGTACGTATCTCATGACGGGGTTCCTTGCGTCCTGGTCTCCCGCAATCGGTCACGCACGACGCGTGCAAACGCGGAATGGTTGTGGATCGACTCGAAGTTCTCGGCCTCGACCCGGTAGCGCACCACCCGCGAGTCGCGGTCGAGATCGGCTGCGACGTTTCGCACCAGATCCTCGACGAACCTGGGGTTGTCGTACGCGCGTTCGGTCACGTACTTCTCGTCGCCACGCTTGAGCAGTCCGTAGATCTCGCACGAGGCGTTGCGCTCCGCGATGGCGACGAGTTCGTCGATCGGCGTCTGTGCCGCCAGTTCCGCTTCGATCGCGACGATCGAGCGCTGGTTATGGGCGCCGTAGTCCGAGATCGCGCGCGAACACGGGCACAGGCTCGTGACCGGAACGCGCACGCCCATCCGGAAGGTGTAGCGCCCCTCGTGAAGGCGCCCGTGCCATCGAACTTCGTGGTCGAGTCGGCTGCGTGCGCCCGAGACCGGCGCATGCTTGATCACGAACCATGGAAATCGCAGGTCGATCGCGCCGCTGTCCGCTTCGAGCCTGTTCACCATCGCCTGCACCATCGTGCAGAAGCGTCGCTGGTCGACAGGATCGGACTGCGCCTCGAGGAGTTCGACGAAGCGCGACATGTGGGTGCCGCGCAGGTGCGCGCCCAGCCCGACAGTCATCGTCACCGTCGCGATCGTGGGCAGCAGCACCCCGCCCGACTGGATCGTGAGTGGGTGGCGCAGGCCGTGGACGCCGACCGCGTCGATCGCGATCTGGCGTTCGTCGGGTTCGGACTGGACGTCGAAGAGGGGCAGGAGCGGATCGGGAGCGTTCATGCCGCATTGGATGCGGGCACGGCGCCGAACGTTCCCGGCGATTTCGCGCCGGATGCGAATCCCGCTGGCGCGACGCCCGCCGCCCACGCGCGGCTCGGGCGGAGGCCGTGGGCCGGCTCAGTCGGACTGCGCGTCGCGAACGATTGCCTGCGCGCGCAGGATCACCGGCTTGTCGACCATCTTGCCGTCGACCGCGACCGCGGCGCCGCCCGAGGCCGCCGCGGCGTCGAGTACGCGCTGCGCCCATGCCCGCTCGGCTTCGCTGGGCG
>CALMSQ010000451.1:0-7500 GCA_937872345.1 uncultured Burkholderiales bacterium
GTCAACACCTACGAGGGCACGCACGACATCCACGCGCTGATCCTCGGGCGCGCGCAGACGGGGATCCAGGCGTTCTCCTGATCGGCTGCGTCTCGCGGCGCGCCGTTGCTGCGTGCGCCGCGGAGACCGGTACCCGCGTGGGGCCCGTCGCACGGCGCGCGCGGCGCAGCGGCCGCAGGCGCGAAGGCGCTGGCCCCTGTGCGCTGCGCGGGGGCTCGCCGGCCTCAGGGCCCGCGGGGGCCCGGCCCGGCGCAGCGAGGCGGCCGGCGTCGGGCCCTACGCGTAGCGGCGCGCGATCGACTCGGCGACGCAGACGGGGCGGTCGCTGCCCTTGCGCTCGATCGTGACCTCGGTCGTGACCTGCACGCCGTTGTCCGCGATGTCGTCGACCGCGACCAGCCTGAAGCGGGCGCGCAGCTCGCTGTCCACCGGCACCGGCGACGTGAACCGCACGCGATTGAGCCCGTAGTTCACGCTCATCCGGACGTTGCGGAACTCGATCGCGCTCTCGGCGAACATCGGCATCATCGACAGCGTCAGGAAGCCGTGCGCGATCGTGGCGCCGAACGGGCCGGCCGCCGCGCGCTGCGGGTCGACGTGGATCCACTGGTGGTCGCCGGTCGCCTCGGCGAACTGGTCGATGCGCTGCTGCGTCACCCTGACCCAGTCGCTCACCGCGATCTCCTCGCCGACCAGCGGCTTGAGTTCGGCCAGGTTTTCGAACACGCGCATCGTGGTTCTCCGGAGAAGGTGGAATCAGTGCCGGGTGCCGAAGATCCGGTCGCCGGCGTCGCCCAGCCCCGGCACGATGTACGCGTGCTCGTCGAGATGGCTGTCGAGCGCGGCCACGTACACCGGCACGCCAGGATGGGCCTGCTGGAACACGGCGACGCCTTCGGGCGCCGCCACCAGGGCCAGGAAGCGGATCGAGCCCGGGGCGACACCCCGGTCGATGAGCAGTTGCACCGCGTGCGCCGCCGAATGGCCGGTGGCCAGCATCGGGTCACAGACGATGAACAGGCGGCCCTCGACCTCGGGCAGCCTGACGTAGTACTCGACCGGACGGTGATCGGCCCCGCGATACAGGCCGACGTGGCCCACGCGCGCCGACGGGATCAGCTCGAGCAGGCCGTCGGCCATCGCCAGGCCGGCGCGCAGCACGGGCACGATCGCGACCTTCTTGCCGGCGATCACCGGCGAGTCCATCGGGGCGAGCGGCGTCTCGATGGCGCGCGTCGCCAAGGGCAGGTCGCGCGTGATCTCGTAGCCCATCAGCATCGCGGTCTCGCGCAGCAGTTCGCGGAACGTGCGCGTCGACGTGCCGCGATCGCGCAGGTGCGTGAGCTTGTGCTGCACCAGCGGATGGTCGACGATGCGCAGGCCCGGAAACCGCGGGTCGGTCCGCATGGCTGGCGCAGCCCGGCGAATGTCAGCCGCGCAGCTTGAAGCGCTGGATCTTGCCGGTTGCCGTCTTCGGCAGCTCGTCGACGAACTCGACCCAGCGCGGATACTTGAACGGCGCGAGCCGATCCTTCACGTACGAGCGCAGCTCCTCGGCGAGCGCCGCGGAGGCCTTGCCCGGCTCCTTCAGCACGACGTAGGCCTTCGGCTTGATCAGCCGGTCGTCGTCGGGCGCGCCGACCACGGCGGCCTCGAGCACCGCCGGGTGCGAGGCGATCGCCGACTCGACCTCGAACGGCGACACGTACTGGCCGCTGACCTTGAGCATGTCGTCGGAGCGTCCGGCGTAGGTGTAGTAGCCGTCGGCATCGCGCACGTACTTGTCGCCGCTGCGCGTCCACTCGCCCTGGAAGGTCTGGCGGGTCTTCTCGCGCTGGTTCCAGTACATCGCCGCCGCGGAGGGCCCGCCGATGTACAGGTCGCCGACCTCGCCGTCGTCGACCTCCTGGCCGTCGTCGCCCAGCAGGCGAAGCGTGTAGCCGGGCACCGGCTTGCCGGTCGTGCCGTAGCGCACTTCACCCGAGCGATTCGACAGGAACACGTGCAGCATCTCGGTCGAACCGATGCCGTCGAGGATCTCGACGCCGGTGCGCTCGGTGAACGTGGTGCCCACGCGCGCCGGAAGCGCCTCGCCCGCCGACGTCGCGACGCGCAGTCCGAGCTGCTCGCGGGCCGGGAACGACGGGCTCGCCAGCATGCTGGCGAACAGCGTCGGCACGCCGTAGTGCACCGTCGGCCGCGCACGCAGCTTCGCCAGCGCCTCGGGCGCCTCGCCGGTGAGCCGCAGGAACACCGCGTCGGGCGTCGGCCGCTCGGCCATCAGCACCGCGGTCGCGCCGACCGACATCGGGAACGTCAGGCCGTTGCCCAGCCCGTACGCGAAGAACAGCTTCGCCGCGCTGAACACGATGTCGGACTCGCGGATGCCGATCACCGGGCGCGCGAACAGCTCGGCGGTCTGGATCAGGCTCGAGTGGATGTGCACGGTGCCCTTCGGGGCACCGGTGGAGCCGGACGAGTAGAGCCAGAAGCACGGCTCGTCGGCCACGGTGTCCGCGGGCTCGAAGTGCTCGCTGCCGCCGGCGAGCAACGCGTCGAAGTCGCCGAACGCGCCGGGCCGCGACGCGCCGGCAGCGCCGGGCGCGGAGGACACGACGACGTGGGCGAGCGTGGGCACCGTCGTCGCCAGTCCCTCGAACGACGGCAGCAAGGCCTGCGAGACGAACAGCACCCGCGCGCGCGAGTCGCGCAGCATGTACTCGTAGTCCTGCGGCTTGAGCAGCGTGTTCACGGCCACCGGCACGACGCCGGCCTTGATCGCGCCGAGGAACGCCACCGGCCAGTCGATCGTGTCGAGCATGCACACCATGACGCGATCTTCCGCACGCAAGCCCAGGCTCGCCAGCGACGACGCGAAACGGTTGACGCGCCGCGCGAGCTCCGCGTAGCTGTAGCTGCCACGATCGTCGATGAACGCGAGCTTTTCGCCGCGCCCTGCCCTGAGGTTGCGCTCGATCAGGTCGTGCGCCGCGTTGTACCGGCGCGGAATCGACACCCGCGGCGGACTCACCGAATGGTCGGCACTCGACAGCTGGGCCACGGCAGTTCTCCTCGGGGCTCGAAGGTGAAGGAAATTATCGCGCGGATACGCGGGGCCGGGCGCGCATCGCGGCGCCGCAAGCTCTCGCGACGAGCAGGGACGTTAGCTCACGATCCCCGGCAATGCAATAAACTGCCCCGGACGACACACGCACGGCATTATCTTGCATCAAGAACGGACGAGGCGATCGGCATGCACGTGGAAATCCTGGTCGGCACGATGACCGGCAACGCGCAGATGGTGGCGCAGGAACTCGAGCTCGGCTTCGGCGACGCCGGGACGCGGATCACGGTTTCGCCGATGGACGACCTCACTCCGGCCGTGTTCGATCGCGACGCGGTCTTCCTGGTCTGCACCTCGACCTATGGCCACGGCGACGTGCCGGACAATGCGCGCGACCTGTTCGAGGCGCTGCAGGCGCAGCGCCCCGACCTGTCGGCGGTGCGCTACGGCGTGATCGCCCTCGGCGACAGCACGTTCGTCGACACGTTCGGCCACGGCGGCCTGCGCTTCGACCGGCTGCTGTCCGAGCTCGGTGCTCGCCGGATCGGCGAGCGCGCGACGATCGATGCGGCCGGCGGCGAGCTGCCGGAAGAAGCGGCGGTCGCGTGGATGCGCGGCTGGCTGGAGCAGGCGCGCGCGGCCGTCGTCGAGGCCTGACGGCGCTCAGCCCGGCGCGGACGGCGCCTCGCGCGCCGACGAGCCCGCAAGCGGGCTGGCCACCGCGATCACGTCGACCAGCCGTTTCAGGCTCTCGGCCTCGCCGATCCCGGTGGTGTCGACCGCCGCATCGGCCATCGCATAGAGCCGGTCGCGCTGCTTCAGGATCGTGCGCAGTTCGGCCATCGCGTGATCGCGGCCTCGTATCGGGCGCAGGTCGCCCTGCGCGATCACACGGTCCATGTGCTCTTCGGGCGACGCCTTCAGCCAGATCGTCAGGCAGCGCTCGCGCAGCAGCTCGTAGGTGAGCGGCTCGAGCACCAGCGAACCGCCGGCGGCGATCACGCAGCGGCGATGAGTGCGCGTGAGGCGGTCGAGAACACGCCGTTCGGCGTCGCGATAGGTGTCCTGCCCGTACATCGAGAAGATGCTCTCGAGGCCCGCGCCGAGCTCGCGCTCGATCTGCTGGTCGAGTTCGAAGAACGGCACCTTGAGCCTTGCGGCCAGGCGCGCACCCAGCGTCGACTTGCCGGCGCCGCGCAGCCCGACCAGTGCGATGCGCCGCGCGCGCTCGCGGCTCATCTCGCCGAATCGCTGCTGCAGCGCCGTCACCGCCTGGTGGCGCTGCCCCGGTTCGAGCGTGCGCAGCACCTCGATCGCGCAGGCGATCTCGGGATCGGCGGCCTGGTCGCTGAGCAGCTGCTCGAGCGAACAGTGCAGTGCCTCGGCCACGCGCCGGATCAGCAGGATCGAGATGTTGCCGTCCCCGGACTCGAGCTGCGCGAGATAGCGCTCGGACAGCCCCGACAACTCGGACAGGCGCCGGCGGGTCAGCGCCGCTTGCTCGCGGCGTTCGCGCACGCGGCGCCCCAGCGCGCCGAGGAAGCCCGCCTCGTCCGGTGATTTGCCCAGGGCCGGCGATGCCATGCAAGATAAGGCCGTGAATGACGACAACCTGCAATATAACTCATGAAACCTCACGGGGATGCATCCCGCCGCGTACCGATCGACGGGCGGCAGATCGAGTGCCGCACGATCGGCGAAGCCGGACCGTCCTCGCCGGTGCTCGTCTTCCTGCACGAGGGGCTCGGCAGTGTCAGCATGTGGCGCGGCTTCCCCGACCGCCTGTGCGCCGAGGTCGGCCTGCCGGGCCTCGTGTACTCGCGCCCCGGGCACGGCAGTTCGGACCCGACGACCGGCCCGTACTCGCCGGGCTTCATGCACGACGAGGCCACCGGCACGCTGCCCGCCGTGCTGCGTGCGTTCGACATCCGGCAGCCGGTCCTGTTCGGCCACAGCGACGGCGCGTCGATCGCGCTGATCCACGCCGGTGCCTATCCGGACGTGGCGCGCGCCGTCGTGGCGCTCGCGCCGCACCTGTTCGTCGAGCCGGTCTGCGTCGAGTCGATCGCCGCCGTCACGCTGGACTTCCGCGACACCGACCTGCGCAGCCGGCTCGCGCGTCATCACGGCGACGTCGACGGAATGTTTCGACGCTGGAGCGACGTCTGGCTCTCCGAAGCATTCGCCACGTGGAACATCGAGCCCGAAGTGGCGGCGTCGCGCTGCCCGATCCTCGCCGTGCAGGGAGAGGACGACCAGTACGGCACGATGCGGCAGATCGAGCGCATTGCCGAGTTGCGCCCCGGCACCCACCTGCTGAAGCTGGCGGCCTGCCGCCACAGCCCGCAGTTCGACCGGCCGGACGAGGTGATCGCGGCCACCGGCGAGTTCCTGCGCGGCCTGCGGCTCACCGCCGACTTGCCGCGAACTTGACCGAATCGCGGTCGTCGCCGCATCGACCGCCCTAGAATCGCCCGATCCACGATCAAGGGAGGCAGCGCGATGCGGGTCCTGTGCGGCACCGATTTCAGCGAACGATCCGAGGCTGCCGGCGTGCTCGGTGCGCTGCTCGCGCAGCGCAGCGGCGGCGACCTCACGCTGGTTCACGTGCTCGACACGCGCACGACGGGCATCGGCCCGGTGGCGGTGCTCGACGCGCTCGACGAATCGGCACGCGAGAAGCTCGCGCACGCCGCCGAGAGGCTGCGCGCGCTCGGCGCGCGGGTGTCCGTCGAATTGCCCGCCGGCTGGCCCGACGAGGCGCTGCTGGCGGAGGCGAAGCGTCGCGACAATGCGCTGCTCGTGCTGCCCGCGATCGGGCGCCGCGACGGCGCCGGCGTGCGCCTGGGCAAGACCTGCGAGCGCACGCTGCGCGGCGCCGAATCGCCGATGCTCGTGCTGCGCGACCCGGCGCCGCTCGTCGCCTGGCTACGCGGCGAGCGTGCGCTGCGGATGCTGATCGCCTACGACTTCACGCCGCAGGCCGACGCCGCAGTGCTGTTCGCCGAGCGGCTCGCCGAGCTCGGCGCCTGCCGGCCCGTGGCCGCCTACGTCGACGATCCGCAGCGCGAGGCCGCGCGAATGGGCCTGTTCGATTCGCCCGGGCAGGCGCAGCAGCACCTGCGCGACGAGATCGCGCGCCGGCTCGCGAGGGCCGTGCCGGCGCTGCCGATCGACGTCGTGGTCGCCGGCCACGACGGCGATCCCGGTGCGCGGCTGGCCCACCTGGCCGAGCGCGAGGAAGTCGACCTCGTCATCGTCGGCTCCCACCAGCGCGGCGCGGTCGAGCGCTTGTTCGCCGGCTCGGTGTCGCTCGACCTGCTGCGCGACGCCGCGACGAACGTGCTGGTCGTGCCCGGAGCGGCAGCGGCCACCGTCTCGCAGCTTCCGCCCGCGGTGAAGCGCGTTCTCGTGGCGACCGACCTGTCGCCGGTGGGCAACCGGGCCGTCGCCTATGCGCTCGCGGTTGCGCCCTCCGACGGCGAGGTGATCGTCGTGCACACGCTCAGCCCCAACCTGATGCGCGACGGCCAGCACGGGCGACCCACGTACGCCAACTTCGCGGCCGAACACCGCGCCGTGCTCGACGAGCGCCGCGCCGAACTGGCGGCGCTGCTGCCGAAGGACGCCGGCGGCCGCAAGCTGCGCGTCGAGATCGTCGAGCACGAGCGCGCCGAACGCGGGATCATCGAAGCCATCGAACGCGAGGCGCCCGACCTGGTGTGCGTGGGCACGATCGGGCGTACCGGAGCGATCGCCGCCGTGCTCGGTTCGACCGCGCAGGCGCTGATCCGTGGCTGCCGGCGGCCGCTGCTGCTGGTGCAGCCACAGGATCGCTGAGCACGCGAAGCGTGCGTACCCGGTGATCGCGCGAAGCGTGCGCGCCGGCTGATCGCGCGAAGCGTGCGTACCCGCTGATCGCGCGAAGCGCGCTACGTCCGGCCCGACGATCCCGTTGCTGCCCGACGCAGCCGGTCGGCCACCGCCTGCCAGGCGCCGTCGTCGGGCACGCGCTCGACCAGGATGCGCCGGCAGTGCGAGCGATCGAGCGCGCGCAGCGCGTCGTACAGGCTGCGCGCGACCCGTTCCGGGTCTTCGGGCATCGCCAGCGCGACGTCGGCGGTCGCGCCCGCACCGGCGCGCGCCCACAGCGCGACCCGCTCGCCGCGGGCGTGCAGGTGCGCGATGCGCGAATCGATTTCTCCGCTGTCCACGAGCTCGATCGGCGTGACCGGCGAATAGTGCGCGTCGAGGGTGCCGGAAGCGCGCGGCGCGTCGGCGTCGCGCGCGAGCACGCGCTCGCCGAGCACCGCCTCGAGCTGCGCGGTCGTGATGCCGCCGGGTCGCAGCAGCACCGGCCGGTCGCGCGTCAGGTCGACGATCGTCGACTCGACGCCCACCTCGCACGGCCCGCCGTCGAGCACCAGCGGCGCATC
>CALMSQ010000452.1:0-7914 GCA_937872345.1 uncultured Burkholderiales bacterium
TGGTGGTCGCCGCGCGCACGCCTTCGGAGGGCCTGACCGAGATCGTCGAGCTGCCGCGCAGCGGGCCGATGTCGCACCCGTGGTTCGTCGGCGTGCAGTTCCACCCCGAGTTCACCTCCACTCCACGCGCGGGCCACCCGCTGTTCCGCTCCTACGTCGAGGCGGCGCTGGCGCGCGCGGCGCAACGGCCGGCGCGCGCCGAGCCTGGCGTGGTCAGGCTGGCCTGAGGCAGCGCGCATGCGCCTTTGCGGATTCGAAGCCGGCCTCGATCGACCCTTCTTCCTGATCGCGGGGCCCTGCGCGATCGAGTCGCGCGAGCTCGCGCTCGAGACCGCCGGGCAGCTAAAGGAGCTCACCACGTCGCTGGGCATCCCGTTCATCTACAAGTCGTCGTACGACAAGGCCAACCGCAGCTCGGGGGCGTCGTTTCGCGGCCCGGGGCTCGACGAGGGCTTGAAGATCCTTGCCGAAGTGCGCCGCCAGGTCGGCGTGCCGGTGCTCACCGACGTCCACGAGATCGGCCAGATCGCGCCGGTCGCGGCGGTGGTCGACGTGCTGCAGACGCCGGCCTTCCTGGTGCGCCAGACCGACTTCATCCGCGCGGTCGCGTCGGCGGGCAAGCCGGTCAACATCAAGAAGGGACAGTTCCTCGCGCCGCACGACATGAAGAACGTCGTCGACAAGGCGCGCGCAGCCTCGATCGAGGCGGGCGGCGACGGCGACAACATCCTCGTCTGCGAGCGCGGCGTCTCGTTCGGCTACAACAACCTCGTCTCGGACATGCGCTCGCTGGCGATCATGCGCGAGACCGGCTGCCCGGTGGTGTTCGACGCGACGCACTCGGTGCAGCTGCCGGGCGGGCAGGGCACGTCGTCGGGCGGCCAGCGCGAGTTCGTTCCGGTGCTGGCTCGCGCGGCGATCGCGGCGGGCGTCTCGGGCCTGTTCATGGAGACGCACCCCGATCCGGCCAGGGCGCTGTCGGACGGTCCCAACGCGTGGCCGCTCGACCGGATGGCCGAGCTGCTGGCCACGCTCAAGGCGCTCGACGAGGTCGTCAAGCGCGACGGCTTCGTCGAACAGTCGATCCACGAATGAATAACCGTCAGGAAGGAATCGCATGCCCGCCTACGTGATCGCCGACGTCAAGGTGACCGACCCCGAGCAGTACAAGCAGTACATGGCGCTGTCGCCGGCAGCGATCGAGGCCGCCGGCGGGCGCTTCCTGGTGCGCGGCGGCCAGCACGAGGTGTTCGAGGGCAACTGGCAGCCCAACCGGATGGTCATGGTCGAATTCCCCGACATGGCCGCGGCGCGCGCGTTCTACGACTCGGCGAGATACCGCGAGGCACGCGCGAAGCGCGCCGGCGCGACCGAATTCTTCAACATGGTGGTCGTGCAGGGAGTGGACCGGGCATGAGCGCGATCGTCGACATCATCGGCCGCGAGATCATCGATTCGCGCGGCAACCCCACGGTCGAGTGCGACGTGCTGCTCGAGTCCGGCGTGATGGGCCGCGCGGCGGTGCCCTCGGGCGCCTCCACCGGCTCGCGCGAGGCGATCGAGCTGCGCGACGGCGACCCGAAGCGCTGGCTCGGCAAGGGCGTGCTCAAGGCCGTCGAGAACATCAACACCGAGATCTCCGAGTCCATCATGGGGCTCGACGCGGCCGAACAGGCCTACATCGACCGCACGCTGATCGAGCTCGACGGCACCGAGAACAAGGGCCGGCTCGGCGCCAACGCGATGCTCGCCGTGTCGATGGCGGTGGCCAAGGCTGCCGCCGAGGAATCGGGCCTGCCGCTGTACCGCTACTTCGGCGGCTCGGGCGCCATGTCGCTGCCGGTGCCGATGATGAACGTGATCAACGGCGGCGCGCACGCGAACAACAACCTCGACCTGCAGGAGTTCATGATCCTGCCGGTGGGGGCCCCCAGCCTGCGCGAGGCGCTGCGCTACGGCGCCGAGGTGTTCCACGCGCTGAAGAAACTGATCCACGACCGCGGCATGTCGACTGCGGTCGGCGACGAGGGCGGGTTCGCGCCCAGCGTCGAGAACCACGAGGCGGCGATCCGCCTGATCCTCGAGGCGATCGAGCGCGCCGGCTACGAGCCGGGGCGTCAGATTGCGCTCGGCCTCGATTGCGCCAGCTCCGAGTTCTACCGCGACGGCCGCTACCACCTCGAAGGCGAGGGGATGGTTCTGAGTGCCAACGATTTCGCCAACCTGCTCTCGACCTGGTGCGACCGCTACCCGATCGTCTCGATCGAGGACGGCATGGCCGAGAACGACTGGGAGGGCTGGAAGCTGCTCACCGACGTGCTCGGCGACCGCGTCCAGCTGGTCGGCGACGACCTGTTCGTCACCAACACGAAGCTGCTTCAGCGCGGCATCGACGAGGGGATCGCCAACTCGATCCTGGTCAAGATCAACCAGATCGGCACGCTCACCGAAACCTTCGCGGCGATCGAGCTGGCCAAGCGCTACAACTACACCGCCGTGATCTCGCACCGCTCGGGCGAAACCGAGGACACGACGATCGCCGACATCGCGGTCGCCACGAACGCGCTGCAGATCAAGACCGGCTCGATGAGCCGCACCGACCGGATGGCGAAATACAACCAGCTGTTGCGTATCGAGGAGGACCTCGGCGAGATCGCCGCGTATCCCGGCCGCTCGGCGTTCTACAATCTGCGCTGACGGCGCACACGGCGCGCCCGACACCCCGAGGTCAACCCGGATGCGAACGCTGGGCATCGTTCTCGCCTCGCTGCTGCTGCTGATCCAGTATCCGCTCTGGCTCGGCAAGGGCGGCTGGCTGCGCGTCTGGGAGCTCGACCGGCAGCTGCACGCCCAGGAGAACGTCAACGCGCGGCTGGCGGCGCGCAATGGCGCGCTGCAGGCCGAGGTCGACGACCTGCGCGCCGGCAAGCAGGCGCTCGAGGAGCGTGCGCGCTACGAGCTCGGCATGGTCAAGCCGGGCGAGATCTTCGTCCAGATCAACGAGGCGAGCGCGCGCCGGCCGGTGGCCGAAGACCAGATCCGCACCGCGGCGGTCGACGCGATGCCGCGCCGCTGACCGCGCGCCCCCTTTTTCTCTCTCTCAGTGCCGGGTCGGCGCGCCGTCGGCCGCCGGTGCAGCCGGGTGGAACAGCGCGACGCTGTCGACCACGTCGAAGCGGTAGGCCTGGTTGCAGTATTCGCAGCGCACCTCGATCTCGCCGCGCTCGGCCAGGATCGCCTCGACTTCGTCGCTGCCCAGCATCCTCAGCATGTCGCCCACCTTGTCGCGGGTGCACCGGCACGCGAAACGGCACGCGCGCTCGTCGAAGGCGTGCAGCGACTCCTGCCAGAACAGCCGCCGGAGCAGCTCGTCGGGCGGCAGCGTGAGGAGCTCCTCGCGCACGACGGTGTCGGCCAGCCTCTGCATGCGGTTCCAGCCGTCGGTGTCCGCCTCGGGTTGGCCACCCTCGTCGGGCAGCCGCTGCAGCAGCAGCCCGACCGCGCGCTCGCCGTCGGCGGCCAGCCACAGCCGCGTCGGGATCTGCTCGGAGCGCTGCATGTAGCGCTCGAGCACGCCCGCCACCGTCTCGCTCTCGAAGGGCACGATGCCCTGCCAGGCGGGCTTGTCGGGGGCCGTTTCGCGCGGGTCGAGCGTGACGACGAAGCGCCCGCGCCCCTGCGCGTCGACCAGCGCCGGCAGCGGCGCGTCCTCGGCGATGACCGCGCCTTCGCGCAGCTTCGCGGTGGCGCGGTAGCCACCGTCGGAGCGGTACTCGACGACGAATAGCGCCACCGGGCCGTCGCCGTGGATCTGCAGCACCAGCGAGCCCTCGAACTTCAGCGTCGCGCCCAGCAGCGCGGCCGCCGCCGACAACTCGCCGAGCCGGTCGCGCACCGGCTCGGGCAGCGCGTGGCGCGCGACGACTTCGCGCCAGGCGCGATCGAGAGTGACGATCTCGCCGCGCACCGACGCGCCGCGCAGCAGGAAACGGGTGACGCCGTCGCGCATCGGTCGTTGCCGGGTCAGGGTCGCTGCCAGCGCACCAGCGCTTCGCGGAAGTAGCGCGCGCGCTGCACGTAGCGCTCGCCGCCGGCGTGCAGGTTGGCGACCTCGGCGTCGGTGAGCTCGCGCACGACGCGGCCCGGCGTGCCCATCACGAGGCTGCGCTCGGGAATCTCCTTGCCCTCGGCGACCAGCGCGCCGGCGCCGACCAGGCAGTCGCGGCCGATCCGCGCGCCGTTGAGCACGATCGCCTGGATCCCGATCAGCGAACCGTCGCCGATCGTGCAGCCGTGCAGCATCGCCTGGTGGCCGACGGTGACGCGCTCGCCGATCGTCAGCGGAAAACCGGGATCGGTGTGCAGCACGCAGTTCTCCTGCACGTTGCTGCGTGCGCCGACGCGGATCGGCTCGTTGTCGCCGCGCAGCGTGCAGTTGAACCAGATGCTCGATTCGGCGGCGAGCTCGACCAGTCCGATCAGCTCGGCCGACTCGGCGATCCAGGCGGTCGGGTCGATGCGGGGCTCGCGATCGCCGAGACGGTAAATCGCCATGGAAGGAAGTTCCTGTGTCGGGGAAGGGGCGGCGCGTCGCGGTGCGTGGCGCCGAAGGCTGCAGTTTAAGCGATCGGCCCGCGCGGCGCGGCTTCAGCGCGGCGGCGCCAGCTCGGTGCCCAGCGCGCGCAGGCGCAGCCAGCGCAGGCTCGCGGCGACGTCGATGCCGCGACGACCGCCGACGTTGACCGGAACGACCGGGTGCAGGCCCGGGTTGCCGCGCGCGGCCACGACGAACGAGAACGCGTACCACGGCTCCTGGCCCATGCGCAGGTCGGTCAGCACGAGGCGGCCGTCGGCCTCGGCGACGCGGAAGAACCCGTGCGTGAAGCGCGCCATCCGCTCGACGGCGGGGATCGTGCGCACGGTCTCGTACAGCGCGCGGCCGTTGGGGAACGCGTCGAAGCGCATCGTCGGCGTGCGGTCGAGCAGCGAGCGGAAGCCTTCCTCGTAGCGATCGTCGTGCATCACCACCACGCGCCACAGCAGCGTGTTGAACGCGGTGGGCGTGACGAGGATGCGCGCATCGCGCGCGACCGCGCCGCCGCGCATCGCCAGCGTCTCGCGCGCGACCGCGCTCACCTGCTGCTGCGCGAAGACGCTCCATCCGACATAGGCGGTCGACAGCGCGAGGCCGATCGCGTTCCAGCGCAGCGCCGCGGGGCCGCCGCGCAGTGCCGCGCCGAGCCCGACCAGCAGCGGCAGCGTGTAGAGCGGGTCGATGATGAACAGGCTGGCGACACCGTACGGATCATCGGAGAACGGAAGCGCGAGCTGCGTGCCGTAGACCGTCATCGCGTCGAGCAGCGGATGCGTGACCAGCACGGCCCAGACCGCGAGCCACCATCGCCGGAAGAGGCCCGGCTCGCGGGCGGCCCGGGCGACCGCCCAGGCGATCGCTGGCGAGGCGAGCGTCAGCCAGACGAGCGCGTGGCTCTCGGCGCGGTGCCGGGTCATGTTCAGCACCGCGTCGCCGTGGTCGATGAACGCATCGAGGTCGGGCAACGTGCCGCACACGCCGCCCCACAGCGCCGACTTCCAGACCGCGGTGCGACGCCCCATCACGGCGACGCCGACCGCGGCGCCGAGGGCGATCTGCGAGACCGAATCCACCGGCCGTTCAGCCCCTGGCCTGTTCGCGCTCGCGCAGCACGCGCCGCTGCACCTTGCCGGTCGTGGTCATCGGCAGCTCGGCGATGAACTCGATCTCCTTCGGGTACTCGTACGGCGCGAGCTTGCCGCGCACGTGCTGCTGCAGCTGCTCGACCAGCGCCGGCGACGCGGCGTGGCCCGGCGCCAGCACGACGAACGCCTTGACCACGTTGCCGCGCTCGGCGTCGGGCCTGGGCACGACCGCGGCGTTGGCCACGGCGGGGTGCCGCACCAGGCAGTTCTCGATCTCGCTCGGGCCGATCCGGTAGCCGGCGGCCTTGAACATGTCGTCGGCGCGCCCGCCGTACCAGAGGTAGCCGTCGGGGTCGGCGGTGGCGAGGTCGCCGGTGCGGCACCAGTCGCCGCTGAACTTCGCGCGGGTCGCTGCGTCGTTGCGCCAGTAGCCGAGGAAGAACACCGGGTCCGGGTGGCCGTGCCGGTCGAGGCGGTTGACCGCGACCTCGCCGAGCTGCCCCGGCGGCAGCTCGCGACCGTCGTCGTCGAGGATCGCGACCCGATGGCCCGGGTAGGCGCGGCCGATCGATCCCGGGCGGGCCGGCCAGCGCTGCGCCGAATTGCCGACCACGTAGTTGACCTCGGTCTGCCCGAACATCTCGTTGACGGTGACGCCGAGCGCGTCTCGGCACCAGTCGAAGAGCGTCTCCCCGACCGCTTCGCCGGCGCTCATGATCGCGCGCAGCGCGAGGCGGTGGCGGGCACGCGGCTCGGGCGCGTGCTTCATCATCATCTTCAGCGCCGTGGGGAACAGGAAGGTGTTGGTGACGCGATGGCGTTCGAGCAGTTCGAACGCGCGTTCGGGCGAGAACCGGCCGCGCTGCGCGACGATCGGATACCCGAAGTACAGCGTCGGCAGCAGCGCGTCCATCAGCCCGCCCGTCCAGGCCCAGTCGGCCGGCGACCAGAACACGTCGCGCGGGCGCGGGAACCAGTTCTGCGAGGCCACGAAACCGCTCAGGTTGCCGATCAGCGCGCGGTGCGGGATCAGCGCTCCCTTGGGCGGCCCGGTGGTGCCGCTCGTGTAGATCAGCACGGCGGGATCGTCGGCGAGCGTGTCGACCGCGGCGAAGTGCCCGCGTGCGCGAGCGAGCAACTCGCCGTAGTCGTGTTCGTCGGCCTGCAGCGAGGGGCGCTCGCCGGCCGAGGGCACCACCACCACGTGGCGCAGCGCATCGCCGCGCGCGGCGCGAAGGTTTTCGACGTACTCGGCGTCGACGATGGCGACGACCGTCTCGCTGTCGTCGAGCCGGTAGCGCAGCGCGTCGGGACCGAAGAGGATCGACAGCGGCATCGCCACCGCGCCGAGCCGGTAGATCGCCATGTGGGCGACAGCCACCTCGGGGCGCTGCGGCAGCACGACCGCGACGCGGTCGCCGCGCCGCACGCCGAGCGCCGCCAGCGCGCTGGCGAGGCGTTCGGCGTCCTCGTGGATCCGGCGATAGCCGACGCGCTCGACGCGGCCGTCGCCGTGGTCGACGACGATCGCGGTGCGCCGCGCGTTGCCGGCCCAGCGCGTGCAGCACGCCTGCGCGATGTTGAAGCGCTCGGGAACCAGCCACCGGAACCCGCCGTGCAGCTCGTCGTAGTCGTCGCGTGCCGCAATCCTCATGGGTCGCCTCCCCGGGTTTCTATAATGTCGGCAGGAGTCCGTATTGTGCCCACTTCCGTTGCGCTGCCGTCCAGTCCTGGCGCCGGGTCGGCCGGATCGCCGTCGGCGGGCAGCGCGGACGTCGAGCCCTACCGGCCGCGGCGCGAGAGCCATTCCCTGTTCGTCGACGTCCGGGGCCTGCGCCACCACGTGCGCAGCTGGGAGCCGCTCGCCTCGCCGGCGCCCGCGGCCCCCGTCGGGCCCACCGTGTTCCTCCTTCATGGCTGGATGGACGTCTCCGCGTCGTTCCAGTTCGTCGTCGACCTGCTGCCCGACGACTGGCGCATCCTGGCGCCGGACTGGCGCGGCTTCGGCCTGACCGACCGCAGCGGCGCCGACGCGTACTGGTTTGCCGACTACCTGGCCGATCTCGACGCGCTGCTGGACGCGCTGGCGCCGCCCGGGCCCGTCGACCTGGTCGCCCACAGCATGGGCGGCAACGTGGCCGCGCTCTACGCCGGCGTGCGACCGCGGCGGGTGCGCCGGCTGGTCAACCTCGAGGGCGTCGGGCTCCCGGCGACGCGGCCCGCGCAGGCGCCGGG
>CALMSQ010000453.1:0-9897 GCA_937872345.1 uncultured Burkholderiales bacterium
GGGGGGGGTCAGCAGGCTCGCCGGGCGCGGGGGGGGGGGGGGGGGGGTTTGGGGGGGGGGGGGGGGGGGGTTGGGGGGGGGGGGGGGGGGGGGTTCCCCCCCCGGAGGGGAAACCCTCGGCCGCCACACAGCCGCCGCAGTCCCGCAATCCCGCAGACGCCGACCGCTGGCGCACGATCTGCCGGCTGCTCGCCGCACCCGCTGTCGAGTCCCGCCGCCTGGCCGCGCTGCTCAAGCGCTGGCCGAGTTCGGTGAAGGTGCATCGGCTGCTCGATGACTGCCGCCGCCGGCGCTCGGGGGGCGGGGAGTGAGCGAGCAGGTGCGACGCCGCGCATTCTTGACGCATCGCGCGCGCGCGCAGGGCCAGCGCCTGTTGGGGAATGTCGACGTCGCGTCACGCATCCCGCGCGCGCGTGCGCGCGACGGCCATCCCGGGAGCGTTCCCCGCGCGCGAGACTCGCAGGACTTCGACCTCCTGAAAAAACCTGAGATCGCGCGCGCTCGCTGGTTGGGCCCATGTGAATGCGGCAAAGGGATTCGCTTTGCACCGCTGCGCCCTCTGGCAAACCGTCACGGACGGTCTCCGTTCCCCCGGTTGCGTTCCCCCAATCGGTGGCCCAAGTGACCAATTCGCTCACGCGCGACGAGTCGGTCGAGCTGATCCTCCGTGCGGCCATTGCGCTGGTCGATGGTTGCGCGCTGGCGCCGGCGGAGGCGCGGTTCCTGGGCACCGCCTTGCTGACGTGGCTGGTCGGCGGCGCGGACCTCGAGCAGGCGCTCGGGGTGCGGCCCCCGCGTGGCTCGAAGCGTCGGCCCGCGGCGATCGTCGCGCAGCGAGATCTCGACCGGCAGGTTACCGCGTTCGCGGCGCGCGTCGGCAGCGATCGCGAGGCGGTGGCGCTGCTGCGCGGCGAGCGCGCGTGCCCGCCGGATCTGCAGGTGCAGCTCGACGAATTGCGGGCGCAGGGCGCGCCGACGAGCCCCGCCGCGATGTCGCGGGCCAGGCGGCGTGTTTCACATCATCGGTGATGACGCGAAATTTCTTGGGCGTCGAAGAGGAGGCGCGATAGCGTGCGGATCATGAAAACCAAGCCCACCCCCAAGGCCCGGGTCGAAGTGGCCACCCATCCGCTCGAGGTGATCGTGACGGTCGGCGACCGACAGCTCGGTGCGCAGATCACCCCGGCCACCGCGCGGCGCATGGCCAAGGCGCTCCTCGAGCTGGCCGAGACCGAGCAGGGGAACGTGGGCAAGCGGGCCAGGGGCATCGGCTTCGACAGCGATGACCTCGGCGCGCTGCTCAAGCACCTGCTGAGCGATCGCCGCACCGCGCGGCGTGCGCCGGTCGACGCCGGGCCGTCCGCCTTGCCGGCCGATGTCAGGAAGTTGCGGGCGGAGATCGAGCGCATCCGACGGGGGATCGACGCGAACGGCGCGGAGCTGGCCAAGTTGATCGCCGCTTCGCCGATCTCCCGCGGCACGCGGCATTGAGAGGAGGGCCATGAACACGATCGACCTCAACACCCTGTCGGCCGCGGCCGAGCTGCGCGCGCTGACCGTCGAGCTGCGCACGATCGCGCAGGACCGGCGCGCGCTCGAGGCGCAGGCGAGCACCTGCCAGGAGCTCGAGGAGAAGGCGGCCGCGCTTGCAGCAGATCTCGCCCAGCTGCGCGCCCGGCGGATCGACCTTCTCGCCGACGAACTCGGCGGCGCCGACGTGAACGAGCCCCTGGCCGAGCTCGACAAGGAGATCGCGCAGGCCGAACCGGTCGCGACGCAGGCGGCCGATCGCGGCGCGGCTGCCGCCCAGGTACGCGCCCGCCTATGGGAGCGCATGGACGCGCTCGAGCGGCGCCGCACGGTCGCCCGGGCCGCGATGCGCGGTGCCCGCTACCGGCTGCTGCGCGACGCTGCAGAGATCGCGGCGGGTCGGTTCATCCAGGCCCGTACGGCCATGGAGGCGAGCTACGGCGCCCTGTGCGCCGCGCTGGCCGCCGGGACGCAGGAGGCGCTCAGGCACCGCGACGCGGACCCGGCCGCCACGACGCCGGTCCTGTGCAGCACCACGGAGATCCATCGCAGCGCCAAGGCCGCGAGCTGGGTCTCGCCGCCCCCCGGAAGCCCATTCTTCGACGCGGAGGCCGAGCGCCAGCGCGCCGCGGCCGGCGACGCCGTGAGCACCGCCTGGAACCGCACCCGCGACGAGCTGACCGCGCAGCTGGCCGAGCTGTGCGGGGAGGGTGTCGAGTGAACCGCCAGGCGCGGGCCTTGCGCAAGGCGTTGAAGACGGTCGGCGAGCCGACGTCGATCGAGATCGTCATGGTGCTGCACCTCGAGAGCACCGGTCGAGCATTCCTCGAGGTGCTCACGCGTCACGGGATCAAGGTCGGCGTCGACCGCCGCGGCGAGATCGAGCTCAGTGACCATCCGGCCGTCACCGAGCGCGTGCGCGCGCTGCTGCACCTGTTCACGCCGTTCGTGATCCAGGCGATCGAGAAGCGCTCGCTGGCCGACCGGCTGCGCCGCGGCGAGGCCGAACAAGAGGCGAGGTCCAGTCCATGAGCAATCCGGAAATCTCTGTCGGCGTACGTGCGGAGGCTGGCCAGCTTGCCCCGGGCATGCAGCAGGCCGCCAACGCGGTCGAGCAGGCGACCCAGCAGATGCGCCAATCCTTCGAGGCGACGCGGGCGCAGACGCAGGCCAACATGACCCGCATGCGGGACAGCGTGAAAGCCGCGAACGATGACATGGTGAAGTCGTTCGCGTCGCTGGTGAACGTGCGCGGGGTGGTGGTCGGCGCGATCGGTGCGATCGTCGCGGCCGTGGCCGGCGGCGCGATGTTCCGGGCGTCGATCAAGGAAACGATCGAGATGACCGAGCAGGCCGAACGCCTGGGCCATCAGCTCGGCATCACGGCCACCGAGGCGGCGGCGCTCGCACAGGCCCTCGGCGATCTGCAGATCCCCACGGACCAGTTCGAGGCCGCGGCCAAGGGGCTCATCAACCAGCTGCGGGCGAACTCCGACGAGCTCGAGGCGATGGGGCTGAAGACCCGCGACGCCGCGGGGCACAGCCGGGCCTTCAAGGACATCCTCTTCGACGCGATCCGCATCGTCGGCGGCTACAAGGAGGGGATCGATCGCAACCTGGCAGCGCACGCGATGTTCGGCCGGGGCGTGAACGACGTCTCGAAGCTCATCAAGCTGAACAACGAGGCGGTCCAGGAGGCGACCGAGAAACAGAAGGCCCTGCAGGCGGTCGTGGGGGTCGAGAGCAAGAAGGCAATGGAGGATTACAAGGCCGCGATGAACGACGTCGGCGACGTCATGTCGGCGGTGCGCAAGTCGATCGCCGGCGCGCTGATGCCGGTGCTCACGGATCTCGGCAACTGGTTCGCCAGCGCTGGCCCGACGACGGTGCAGGTCTTCAAGGGCTCGATCTCGGGCATCGTCACGGTCATGCGCACCGTCGGCCTCGTGGCCAGCAGCCTTGCCACCATCGTCAAGGAGGCCTTCGAGAGCATGGGCGTCGCGCTGGCCACCTACGCGAAGGCGGCATGGCAAGCGGTGACGCTCGATTTCAAGGGTGCCGGCGAGACCCTGGCGGCCGGGTTCGGCACGGTGCGGGATCGCGCGCGCGCCACGCTCGACGGAATAATTGCCGACGCGAAGGATTACCGCTCGCGGATCGTGGCGCTGTGGAGCGACGAGACGCCGATCGCACCGACGCCCCCCGAGGGCAAGGAGTACGATCCCGCCGGCAACAAGGGCAATGGCGGCGCGAAGCACGAATCGATGATGCCCGCCTTCGAGGCCATCCTCACGCAGCGCAAGCTCGCTTGGGATCGGATCAACGAGCTCGATGGCACCTTCTACGAGTTCGGCAAGGCGCGCGAGGCGGCCTTCTGGAAAGACATCCTCGATCACGAGCGGCTGTCACAGGAAGACCGCCAGCGAGCCGAGGCCAAGTACCTGGCCGCGCGGCTCGAGATGCGCAAGGAAGAGTTCGGGCAGCTGATCGTCGGGCTGCGCGCGCAGGACGATGCCGCGCAGCAGAACTTCGGGCGCAAGGTAGATCTCGCGCGCCGTGAGCTCGCCCTCATTCGCGAGCGCTACGGTCAGCAGTCGAAAGAGGCCATCGCTGCGCAGGCGCGGCTCGACCAGATCGAGCGCCAGGCGGCCGAGCAGCGCGACCAGCTCAAGGCCATGGCGATCTCGTCGGCCGAATCCGAAGCGCTGGCCGAGCTGAAGATTGCGGAGGAGGCGGCGCGCCGCGATGTCGATCTCGGGCGCATGTCGAAGGAGGATCTCCTCGCCCTGGAGGCCGAGTTCGAGGCCCGGCGCTACGAGATCCGCAGGCAGGCCGCGGAGCAGGCGCGCGCGCTGGTCGATCCGGACCGGGATCCCGTCGAGTACGCGCGCCGTTCGGAGCAGCTCCTCGAGCTCGAGCGCCAGTACCGCCAGCGGCGCGCCGAGCTGCTGCGCGCGAAGATGACCGAGGAGAGCCAACCCCTCATGCTCGCCGGTCGCGCTTTCGAGGCCTCGTGGAATGCGTCCCTGCAGGGCCTGCTGCAACGAACGATGAGCTGGGGCGATGCGGTCCGCAACGTGTTCGTGGGGACTGTCTCCGCGATCGTGATGGAGATCGGGAAGATCCCGGCGAAGTGGATCGTCGGGCTGATCGCGCAGAAGGCCGTGGACATCAAGGCGGTGCTGAACAACGCGATCGTCGCGGCGTCCGGTGCCTACGCTTCGACGGCGGCCATCCCCATCGTCGGGCCGGCTCTCGCACCTGGGGCCGCGTCGCTGGCCTATGCGAACGTCGCAGCCATGGCCGGCGGCCTGGCGGTGGCCAGGCGCGGCTACGACATCCCTGCCGGCGTGAACCCGCTGGTGCAGGCCCACGAGCGCGAGATGATCCTGCCGGCCGAGATCGCCGAGCCGGTGCGTGAGATGGTCGCCACCGGTGGCGGGCAGCGGCGCGGGGGCGGCGATACCTTCGTGATCCAGGCGCTCGACTCGAGGAGCTTCGAGCACGCGCTCAGGCGCAACGGGGTCGCGTTGGCCCGCGGCGTGCGCGACGCCGTGCGCGACGGGCGTTGACGTGGCCGCGCTCGATGCTGCATAGTGGCAGCGCGTCCGAACGATCGGGCGCCCGGGCTTGGCGGCCTGGACACGAGGCGGGCAACCGCCGCAAGGCGGTTTTTTCATGCCCGCTCGCTGTGCTCCCCCATGGGCGGGCCGGCGGGAGGCCCGAGAGGGCCTGCCAGACCTCGTGCTGGTCCGCCAACCCGTCGGTTCCGTCCACCCTTTCAGGAGCATGACGACATGGCAAAGGCCACCCACCTCACGGAAGATCAGATCAGCAAGCCGCTGACCAGAGAGAAGCCCTTCTTCCACCCCGAAGCAGTCGGAAATGATCTGTATCGGTTCGCCGCAGGAGTGCCGGTGAAGGATGCGCTCGAGCATGCGTCCATCCAATTGGATGTGGCCGACGGCATGCTCGGCCCCGATGGGCTCGACAGTAACGGGGCCTGGGCTGTTTCGTTCCTGATTCAGAGCGCGAAAGCGGCGATCGATGCCGCGGCGGCCGGGCTTCTGAAGCATGACGCAGATCGTTCAGCTGATCGGTGAGCGTGAGGCGGGGGCGTTGTTCGAGACGATCGAAGACGCCCTGCGCTTCGCCTTCGAGTCCGCCGAACGTGGCGCGGGCCAGGGCACGCTGGCCCGGCTTCAGAAGCCTCGGGGCGGGCCGTCTCGCTTCGACGACAAGGCCGAGAGGGTCGGCACGCGCGGGCTGATCCGGCGCAGGATCGAAACGCTGTCGACGCTGCACCAGGCGGTGCTCGCGGTCCGATTCGCCCCTCGTTCGTTTCCCTGCAGCTGCCGCTCGGAGTGCTGCTCCGGCCGGCGACGCAACCGGGAATGGGCGGAGGCCGTCGGCGCCGTGGTCGACGCAGCGCTCGCGCCCACCGGTGTGACGAAGCGAAGCCTTCTCGAGGGCGTCGTCAAGCGCTGGTGCGGCGCGGAGAAGGTGAACCTCGGAATCCTCGCCGATCGCTGCGAGGTACATCGCAACACGGCGGGCAAGCTGGCGAAGACCATCACGAAGTGGCTCAGCGCAACCGAGCTGGCCGCGCTGAATCAGGCCGCGCTGTGCTTCTGAGCGGCCGGGCCGCTCTCACACGGAGGTTGCACGCCATGAAAACGACCACCCAACTCACCGAGGCCCGGTGCGAGCAGCTGCTGGCCGTCTTTCGCGCGCTCGACAAGAGAGCCCAGCAGCAGGTGCTCGAGTACGCCGTTGATCGCCAACTGCTCGAGCAGGCGAGGAAGCCCCGGACATCGCAGCCCACCGCGACGATCTGCCGGCTCGCGGACTTCCGCTGACGCCACGCCGCGCCCGCTGAGGCCGCCTACGGGCGGCTTTTTCGTTCCGGATGACCGCGAGTACCAGCCGCGGCCGATCGTCGCTCTGGCGCGATCCTGGCGCGTCTGTGAGGCGGCACCGAAGTACGCCGCCTCGGCGAGATGCTGAAGGCGACGCCGAAGAACATAGGTGCGGCGGCCGGCGGAAAGAAGGACGCGCCACGCGGTTCTATCGTGGAACCGCGTGACACGACGCCCACCCTCGCCGATCTCGGCATCGACAAGAAGGTGTCGGCACGCGCGCAGCAGCTCGCGAGTTCCTGCCGACGCTGCGCCGTCTGCCGGCTGATGCCGGTGGACTGCAGGGCTTCGGCGTAGGGGGATGCCGGCTGCGTCACGGGCTTGGACATAGCCACATGCTGGTTTCCGCGGTCGTAATCTGCCCTCGCCAACTCCTTGAGCAGCTCCCCCGTGCGCCGCTCGTACCCGCCGCGCCGCCGCGCGTCGGCTGAGAGCCGCTCCTCTGGTGCATTGCGACAAATGCCCGGCCGAGCGAGGCCACGAAGCTCTATCGTCGACGCATCTACACGATACGGAGAGCGAAGCCATGGACGATGAACAGATCGACGAACTGCTGAAGCGCGCAGAGGCCGGCGACGTCCACGCGCAGAACCAGGTCGACGAATGGATCGCGCGAGCGCTGGGGCCGCTGCTGACGACGCCGCCGATTATCGACATGCCTCGCCAGGGCGTTGTCATCGGCTACGACCAGCTCGAGTGCTGCTGCGGGGGCGCGTAGCCCTTCGAGCTGATCCGGGCGGTCTCTGCCCGCTCGCGAGCGTCTTCGCCCCATGAAGGGAGCGCGGCGCCGCTCGCCCCGACGTTGTGCTTATGCCGCAGACCGTTGCCATCTCGCGCATCGGGCCCGGCTCGTCAAACGCGCTCGTCGATACCGGGGCACCTCGCCGGCCAGGGGGAACGACCCGGGGGAATCGATCACTCGCGAAATAGCGCAGAGCTTTATCTGGCGCGGCTTTCCGGGCAACATGTGGTTCCCCTACGGACGCCATCCACCGCGGTATCGCGCGGATCTCCAGCCGGTTCCGGCTCGAAACGCATCAATTTGCCCATGAATCCGGGGACGCCGGGGACGCGGGCGAGGTGCACCCCGATGACGCGCGCTCGCGCCCCCTGCGAAGGGACTCCTTCGACCCCTCCATGTACGCACGCATGGCGCTGTGCAGGGGCGCGCGCAAGGGCCGCCCCTGCATCGGAGATCATAGGCCCCGGAAGACGCGTCAGGGGCGCTACGCGCCCCCACAGCAGCATTCGAGTTGGCCGTAGCCGACGACAATACCCTGGCCCGGCGCGTCGGCAATCGGTGGCGTCGTGAGCAGCGGCCCCAGTGCTCTTGCGATCCATTCGTCGACCCGTCTCTGCGCGTGAACGTCGCCGGCTTCAGCGCGCTTCAGCAGTTCGTCGATCTGTTCGTCGTCCATGACTTCGCTCTCCGATTGGTGTAGGTCCGACGACGATAGTCGCTCGCGCGCACCGAGACCGTGCATTTGTCGCAATGCACCGGCGGACCCGTCCCAGCCCGACGGGTGGCTGTTTGGTCGACATGAACGGGCGGGACGAAAGCCGCCCGAAGGCGGCTTGAACGACTGCTGACGCGCTCAGTCAGGCCCGCAGCACGACTCGATGACTTCCCTCGGCGGACATGTCGAACCGACGTCCCGCCACCACGGCGTTCATGTTTCCACCGCCTTCCCGGTCAGTTCCATGGCTTGCCTACGGGACGCCAGGTTTCAGGCACCGAGGCACACGCGGTCGCTCTGGCGGCGTCCGTTTCCACGCCAGCGGTCCACTCGATCGGCGACCCGAGTCGGGCGCCCGACGACGTGTCGCCGCAGGCCGCAGGCCGCGCATTCCGCGCCGAAGCCCGTGGCGGCGGATCGGCATCCAGGCCCGCTCGCGGTTGATGGGCGTCAACGCGCCGTTGCCGAGCGGGCGTATCGTGGATCGCACCCGTTCGGATCGAGTGGCATCGATGTATCGGCTGATGCGCCCGCTGCGCGCCCATCTCGTTGCGGCGCTCCTGGGCGTTTGCGTGATCGACCCGGCGCGCGCGGTTCTCGAGTTCGAACCGGCGACGTGCTTCTACGCCACGCTGGGTTTGCCGGATCACCTGTACCTCGACTATGCGGCGGGGCCGAGCATCCCGCGCCGCGCCGCGGACGTGATCCAGTGGGCCGAACTGCTCGATTCGGACCTGCTGGTCGGGGACGATCCGCAAGGTCCGACGTTGAATTCGGGGGGTTCCCAGTGCGTCCTGCCGTTCCGCACCTACGGAGCCCTCATCACGCACGAGTTCTCGGCGGTCGGGCGCATCTTCGCAGCGTTCGCCGACGAGCCGGGCGCATTTCTCGGGATGTTTCTCGATGTCGCGTCTCGAATCCTCGACAGCGAAGGCAACGTCCTCAGCAGCTTCGAAAAGCACTACGACATCCAACCGGAACCCGGAGATGCCGGCCTCGTCGACTTCGACGTCGACTACTCGCCGGCGGGTCGGTTGCTGTATCCGCATCTGGTCGGTCCGCCGAAGCCGGAGGACTATCCGTACGGTCCCCGTTTCTTCCTCGACTCGACGATCGCGTGGGGCTACGCGTACTCATCCGGCTACCTGTTCTTCGACTTCGCCGGCGCTTTCCGGAACGAGTTCGGCGACGGCATCGTGCGAGCGTCGATCAGCGAGTTTCCGTACTACGTTCCCGAACCGGGCGTGATCGGCCTGCTCGCATCGGGCTTCGGTGGCCTTCTACTGGCTGGATCACAGGCTCGCGCCAGGCGTTAATCTTCGTTTCAGCCTTCATCTGCGAAACTCCGTCCGACCCTCCCGTTCGGGCGCGAACGAGGCGGGCGCGAAACCCCGGACGAGGATCGACTTGACGCCACCACATTGCCGCGGCCGCAGGGCCGCCATCGTTGCCGTGCTCATGGCCGTTGCGGCGGCGGCGTTTGCGAAGCCGCCCTCCGTCGAGCGGCGGACGATCGCGCCGCAGCAGGTCGACGCGCTCGGCATCCGTATGCAGCCGGCCGACGGCTCGAACGCCGCTTCGCTGGCGCGCTACCCGGCGCAGGTGGTGGTGCCCGTCGCGCAACAGCGGCTGGTGGCCGCACCGCTCCCCGCGCTGGTCGAATCGCTGCAGGTCGCGGTCGGCGACGAGGTCCGCGCGGGGCAGGTGCTTGCCGTGCTGCGTAGCACGCAGGCGAGCGAGCTGCAGCGCGACGTGGCGCAGGCGAACAGCCAGGCCGACCTCGCCCGTCGAAACCTCGAGCGCGACGAGCAGTTGTTCGCCGAAGGCCTGATCGCGCAGTCGCGGCTCGAGGCGGCGCGCGCGCAGGCCCGCCAGGCGCAGGCACAGCAGCTCGAGCGGCGCCGCGCGCTCGCTCAGGCCGGGGTCGGCGCCGACGGTGGCGCCGGGCAGATCACGCTGCGCGCGCCGATCGCGGGCGTGGTGCTCGAGCA
>CALMSQ010000454.1:0-9863 GCA_937872345.1 uncultured Burkholderiales bacterium
GCCTGGCCGCCGGTGGAGCCGAACAGCGAGTTGGCGGTGAAGGCGTCGGCCGGCGTCAGGCTGTCGTCTTCGAACTTCTCGGCCTTCTTGCGGCGGCGCACCGAGTACATCCCGTACGCGCCGAGCGCCAGCACGATCGCTCCCAGGCCCGGCAGGGTCAGCGGGTTGGCGAGCAGCTGGTCGACGAAGCCGGGCTCGGCTGCCGGAGCCGGCATCGGAGCCGGCGCAGGCTTGGCGGCGACCGGCGCCTGCGCGTCGGCGGCCGTCGTCGTGGCTGGCGCGGCCGGGGCAGCGGTCGCGGGCTCGGCCGTCGGCGCTGCGGGCTGGCCCGCGGCAGCGGCCGGCGGCGTGGCCGGTTGCGCAGCCGAGGCAGCCGGCTCGGTGGTCGGTGCGGCAGCGGTCGGCGCTGCTGCCGTCGGTGCAGCTGCCGATGGCGTAGCCGGTGCGGCGGCGGGCGCCTGCTGCGCGGCCGGCGGCGTCGCTTCGGTGACCGGCGCGGCACCGGCTCCGGCGACCGCGCCCGCGGCGGTGGTTCCTGCTGCGCGGGCCGCCTCGACCTGGCGCTGCAGTTCCGCCAGCTGCTTGTTCTTCAGTTCGACCAGTTGCTGCAGGTCGGCGACGTTCTTCTCGAGCGCGGATACACGCTCCTGCTGTTCGCGCACCGCAGCATCGCGAGCGACCTGGGTCTCGGCGCTCGAGTCGGAGGCGCCGCTCGCACTGCCCGTCGCGCCCGCCACCTTCCCGGTGGCACCCTGGGACCTCGACAGCTTCAGCTGATCGCCGGGGGCGGCCCCCGCTGCCTTGTCCTCGACGCGTGCGGTGACCGTTCCGGCAGCACTCTGGCCTGCCTGCGCCGGCTCCACGCGCCGAGCCGCCGCAGCGAGCCGCTCGCGGTACGCGCGGAAGTCCTTGGCCTGCGCGAGGATCTGCTTTTGCGCGGCTGCCGAATCGACCGCCGCCATCGCGTCGCGGCCGGGAACTTCGAGGCGCTTGCCGGCCAGCATCTGGTGGACGCTGCCGAAGAACGCGCTGGGGTTTGCGTCGTAGATTGCGATGATCGCCTGGTCGAGCGAGACGTCGGCCGGCTTCACCCGCGCCGCGATCGAAGCCAGCGTGTCTCCGGTGCGCGTCGTCACCTCGCCGGGAGTGCCCGTCGACGTCGGCGCAGGGGCTGCCTGGGCAGCACGCGCAGGTGCCGCGGCAGGCGTGCGCGCCGACGCAGTGCGCGCCGCGGGAGTGCTCGCGGCGGGCGGGGCCGAAGCGGCCGGGGCCGTCGGGGCCGCTTGCGCGCCGGGGGCAGGCGCCGCCGAGGCGCTCGGCGGCACGACCTGCTGCGACACCGTGCCACCCGCCACCGTTTCGCGCCCCATCCGGAGCTCGGGCGGATCGAGCAGGAACGTGTACTCGCGGACGAACTTGCCCGAGGCCCAGTTCAGCTCGACCAGCAGGTCGACGAACGGCTCGTTGATCGGCTGCGTGGAGGTGATCCGCACGACCGCGCTCCGATTGGAGCGGCGATCGATGGCGAAGCGAAGACTAGTGAGCGCAGGGTTGTATTCGAGCCCCGCCTGCCTGAACGCTTCGGCCGGGGCGAGCCGCGCGCTGAGCGTTCCGAGTTCCTCTAGGCCGAGCGACGTGACCTCGACTTCGGCCCTCAGCGGTTGACCCAGCGCCGACTGGACGGTCAGGCGGCCCAACCCGGCTGCGTCGGCCGGAGCCGGAACACCGCCTGCCAGTGCCGCGGCGACCGCCAGTGCGAGAATCGTCGGAGTGCCCGTTCGGCGCGGTCCGACCGGCTGTGCTTGCGTTGATTTCACGCTTTTCCCCAGTCGCATCAAGCGATTTTTCGAGCCTAACATCAGCCACTTACCCGCGCAAGCTTAAGCAGTGGCCGAGGTTCGCCGCGTCGCGCCCATGTGACGAACGGCGCCCTGAAGGCACCCGGCGGCATCTCGCCGCCGCCATGTGAGACGATCAGGATGCCAGGAGCCTCAACATGCGCCTGAGCGGCTCGGCCGCCCCCCAGAGCAGCTGGTCGCCGACGGTGAACGCACTGAGATAACCGGCACCGAGCGACAGCTTGCGCAGCCGCCCGATCGGCACGGTCAGGCTGCCGTTGACCGCCACCGGCGAGAGCTCGCGGATGCTCGCCTCGCGCGTGTTCGGCACCAGCTTCACCCACGCGTTGCCCGACGCGACGATCGACTCGATCTCGTCGAGCGGCACGTCGCGACGCAGCTTGATCGTCAGTGCCTGGCTGTGGCAGCGCATCGCGCCGATGCGCACGCACAGGCTCTCGATCGGGATGTGGCCCGGCCCGGACGCCGGCAGCCCGAGGATCTTGTTGCACTCGGCGTCGCCCTTCCACTCCTCGCGCGACGTGCCGTTGCCGAGATCCTTGTCGATCCACGGGATCAGGCTGCCGGCCAGCGGCACGCCGAAGTGCTCGGTCGGGAACGCCGAAGCGCGCATCGCCTGCGAAACCTTCGCGTCGATCTCGAGGATCGCCGAACCCGGGTCGGCCAGCAGCGGCGCCACCGCCGCGTGCGCAGCCCCCATCTGCGTGAGCAGCTCGCGCATGTTCTGCGCGCCGGCGCCCGAGGCCGCCTGGTAGGTCATCGCGCTGATCCACTCGATCAGGTTCTCGCGGAACAGGCCATTGAGGCCCATCATCATCAGGCTGACCGTGCAGTTGCCGCCGACGAAGGTGCGCCCGCCGCGCGCCAGCGCGTCCTTGATCACGTGCAGGTTCAGGGGGTCGAGGATGATGACCGCGTCGTCCTTCATCCGCAGCGCCGAGGCTGCATCGATCCAGTAGCCGTTCCAGCCCGCGGCACGCAGCTTCGGGTAGACCTCGTGGGTCCAGTCGCCGCCCTGGCAGGTGAGCACGACGTCCATCTTCTTCAGCGCCTCGACGTCACCGCCGCCGCGCAGCGTGCGATCGCCGAGGTTGGGCACCTCGGGAGCCTTGCCGCCGGCGTTCGACGTGCTGAAGAACACCGTCTCGACGTGCGCGAAGTCGCTCTCCTCGCGCATGCGCTGCATCAGCACGGAACCGACCATCCCGCGCCACCCGACCATCGCCACCTTCAACATGACATCGCTCCCTGATCGCGTCGGCCTCCCGGGGGCCGGCCGCGCCTTGGTCCTGGCTACAGCGCCGCGAGTACCGCGTCGCCCATCTCTTTCGTTCCTACCGTCCGCTTGCCCGGCTCGGCGATGTCCGCCGTCCGGAACCCCTGCGCGAGCACCTTGCGCACCGCCGCCTCGACCCGCTGCGCCGCCGCTTCCTGGTTCAGCGAGTGCCGCAGCAGCATCGCCGCCGACAGGATCGTCGCCAGCGGATTGGCCACGCCCTTGCCCGCGATGTCGGGCGCCGAGCCGTGGATCGGCTCGTAGAGCCCGAAGCCGCGCGCGTTCAGCGACGCCGAGGGCAGCATCCCGATCGACCCGGTCAGCATCGACGCCTCGTCCGACAGGATATCGCCGAACATGTTCCCGGTGACCATGACATCGAACTGCCTGGGGTTGCGCACCAGCTGCATCGCCGCGTTGTCGACGTACATGTGCGTGAGCTCCACGTCGCGGTACTGGCCGTGCACGTCGGTGACGACGTCGCGCCAGAACTGCGTCGTTTCGAGCACGTTGGCCTTGTCCACCGAGCACACCCTGCGCTGGCGCTTGCGGGCCGTCTCGAAGGCCAGCTGGGCGATGCGGCGGATCTCGCCTTCCGTATAGCGCATCGTGTCGAAGCCCTCGCGCTCGCCTTGTTCGTTCGTGCGCACGCCGCGGGGCTGGCCGAAATAGATGTCGCTGGTCAGCTCACGCAGGATCAGCAGGTCGAGGCCCGCGATGACCTCGGGCTTCAACGTCGACGCGTGCGCGAGCTCCGGATAGACGATCGCGGGCCGCAGGTTCGCGAACAGGTCGAAGTGCTTTCGCAGCCGCAGCAGGCCCTGCTCGGGGCGCTTGGCGCGCGGCAGCGTGTCGTACTTCGGGCCGCCGACCGAACCGAACAGGATCGCGTCGGCTTGGGCCGCGAGCTTCAGCGTCGCCTCGGGCAGCGGGTCGCCGGCGGCGTCGTAGCCGGCGCCGCCCACCGGCGCGTAGTCCAGCTCGAGGCCCAGGCCGTCGGCGGCCAGGGCCTGCAGCACGCGCACCGCCTGCCCCGTGATCTCGGGCCCGATTCCGTCACCCGCCAGCACTGCAATCTTCATGTCCAGGAATCCCGATCAGAGTTCATAAATGAAGCGGCCCGGCCTGGGTTCCCGGCCGGGCCGCCTCGGTCGATCTCGACAAGACGTCTGCGAGCCCGGTCCGCGTCAGCCGGCCAGGGTCGTCGCCAGCCACGGCTGCTCGACCAGCCGTTTGCTCTCGTATTCGCGGATCGCGTCCGCGTGCTTCAGCGTGAGCCCGATCTCGTCCAGGCCGCCCAGCAGGCACTCCTTGCGGAACGGGTCGATCTCGAACGCGAAGCTGCGCGAACCATCCACCGTGCGCACCTGCTGCGCGGGCAGGTCGACCACCAGCTCGAAACCGGTGAACGCGTTGACCTGGTCGAACAGCCAGTCGACGTCGGACTCGGACAGCCGCACCGGCAGCAGCCCGTTCTTGAAGCAGTTGTTGAAGAAGATGTCGGCGTACGACGGCGCGACGATCACCCGGAAGCCGTAGTCTTCCAGCGCCCACGGCGCGTGCTCGCGCGAGGAACCGCACCCGAAGTTCTTGCGCGTGAGCAGGATCGACGCGCCCTGGTAGCGCGGCTGGTTCAGCGCGAAGTCGGGGTTCAGCGGCCGGCGGCTGTTGTCCATGCCCGGCTCGCCGCGATCGAGGTAGCGCCATTCGTCGAACAGGTTCGGCCCGAAGCCGCTGCGCTTGATCGACTTCAGGAACTGCTTCGGAATGATCGCGTCGGTGTCGACGTTCGCCCGATCGAGCGGCGCGACGAGACCGCGGTGAACCGTGAGGCTTCGCATGCTGGCCTGGTGTGTGCGAGCCGCGCTTACTTCTTCGCGGCGCCGGAGATCGTTTCGCCGGCCTTCTCGATGTCCTTGCCCGCGCCGGCAATCGTGTTGCAGGCGCCGAGCGACAGCACGAAAGTGCCAGCCAGCAGGACGGAGAGGAATCGCTTCATGTGTTTGCCCCTTCAGACGATCAGATGCGCCGCACGTCGACGAAATGCCCGGCGACGGCTGCGGCAGCCGCCATCGCAGGACTGACAAGGTGAGTGCGCCCGCCGGCGCCCTGCCGGCCCTCGAAATTGCGGTTCGAGGTGGACGCGCAACGCTCGCCCGGCTCGAGCCGGTCGGCGTTCATCGCCAGGCACATCGAGCAACCTGGCTCGCGCCACTCGAAGCCGGCGTCGCGGAAGATGCGATCGAGCCCCTCGGCCTCGGCCTGCTTCTTCACCAGGCCCGAGCCCGGCACGACCATCACCAGCTTCACGTTCGAGGCCTTGTGCTTGCCGCGCACGATCGCGGCCGCCTCGCGCAGGTCTTCGATACGCGAGTTGGTGCACGAACCGATGAACACCTTGTCGACGCGGATGTCGCCGATCGGCGTGTTCGGCTTCAGCCCCATGTACTGCAGCGCGCGCTCCATGCCCTCGCGGCGCACCGGATCGCGTTCCTTGTCGGGGTCGGGCACGCGGTCGTCGACCGGCACCACCATCTCGGGCGACGTGCCCCAGGTGACGTGCGGCTTCAGTTGCGTGGCGTCGACGTCGATCACCAGGTCGAAGCGCGCGCCGGGGTCCGAGCGCAGCGTGCGCCAGTAGTCGACCGCCTTGTACCAGTCGGGGCCGGCCGGCGCCATCGGGCGGCCGCGCAGGTAGGCGAGCGTCGTGTCGTCGACCGCGACCATTCCGGAGCGCGCGCCGGCCTCGATCGCCATGTTGCAGATCGTCATCCGGCCTTCCATCGACAGCGCGCGGATGGTGGAGCCGGCGAACTCGATCGCGTAGCCGGTGCCGCCGGCCGTGCCGATGCGGCCGATGACCGACAGGATCACGTCCTTGGCGGTGACGCCGCGCGGCAATGCGCCGTCGACCTTCACCAGCATGTTCTTCATCTTCTTCGCCACCAGCGTCTGCGTGGCGAGCGCGTGCTCGACTTCCGAGGTGCCGATGCCGAAGGCCAGGCACGCGAACGCGCCGTGCGTGCTGGTGTGCGAGTCGCCGCAGACCACCGTCATGCCGGGCAGCGTCGCGCCCTGCTCGGGCCCGATCACGTGGACGATGCCCTGGCGACGGTCGTTGATGTCGAAGTACGGGATGCCGAACTCGTGCGCGTTGGCGTCGAGCGTCTCGACCTGCAGCCGCGAGATCGGGTCGGCGATGCCCTGCGAGCGGTCGGTGGTCGGCACGTTGTGGTCGACCACCGCCAGGTTGGCCGCGACGCGCCACGGCTTGCGGCCGGCCAGCTTCAGCCCCTCGAACGCCTGTGGACTGGTGACCTCGTGAACCAGGTGGCGGTCGACGTAAATGAGCGCGGTGCCGTCGTCTTCCTGGCGGACGACGTGGGCATCCCAGAGCTTGTCGTAGAGGGTGCGGGGGGCGATCGACATGCGGAAATTATGCCATGCGCCCTTGCGCCGCCCCGGCGCGCCCCGGGGCCGTGGCGCGATACCCGCCACCCGGCTCCCTAGCGGCGGCGCGCCTGTTCGTACAGCGGCATGACCCGCGCCGAATAGACCTCCAGGTCCTTCAACCGCGTCTCGGCCGACGGGTGCGTGCTCAGGAACTCCGGACCGCTGCCGCCGCCGTTGCGCGCCATCTTCTGCCACAGCGTGATCGCGGCGCGCGGGTCGTAGCCGGCGCGGGCCGCGACCTCGACGCCGATCCGGTCGGCTTCCGTTTCGTGCAGCCGGCTGTTGGGCAGCCCGAAGAACGCCTTGTAGAAGACGCCGCCGAGGTCGGAGCCGGCCTGCCCGACGCCCAGCAGGATCGACGCGCCGCTGATCACCGCCTGCGCGCCCATCTGCTCGGACGCGCGCTCGCGCGCGTGCTCGCGCAGCGCGTGCGCGATCTCGTGGCCGACCACCGCGGCGATCTCGTCGTCGGTGAGGTTCAGCTTCGTGATGAGCCCGGTGTAGACCGCGATCTTTCCGCCCGGCATGCACCAGGCGTTGATCTGGTCGGAGCGGATCACGTTGACCTCCCACTTCCACTGCGCGGCATCGGGACGGAACGCCGCGCTGGCCGGGATCAGCCGGCTGGTGATCGCGCGCACGCGGTTTGTCAACGCGGGGTCGGCGTTCAGCGTGCCCTTCTGGCGCTCGGTGCTCAGCGTCTCGCGGTACGACAGCTCGGCCTGCTGGCGCATGTCGGCCTCGGACACCATCGACGACATCCGCTGCGTGCGCTCGATGCCCACCGCACCTGCGCTGGTGGTCTTCACCGACTGGCAACCGGCGAGCAGCGCCGCGGAGGCGACCAGCGCGACCGCCAGCATCCGTGTCTTGTTCATCGTTCGTCTCCCTGACCGGGCGGCCGTCGGGGCCGCCCTTCCCGGACGGCCGTCCAGGCCGTCCCTCCGATGGTGCCGATTCTCGCAAACGACGGGCGAGAGGGCCAACCTGGCATCCGTCGGTCCGGGCCGGCCGGCCGCGATCGCAACCGGGCCGGCCCGCCGCTCACCGGTCGGCTTCGACCGCCTCCGGTTCGCGGCAGCGACGGAACACCCAGGCGCCGAGCGCCGCCGCCACGGCCGACACCAGGAACGCCGCCGAAGGCGACACGGCGGTCCACACCCAGCTCGCGGCGAGCGTGCCCAGCGCACCGCCGAGCCCGTAGCCCACCATCACGTAGAGCGCCTGCGCCCGGGCCTGTTGCGCCGGTTCGAACCAATGCTGCAGCGTCGCCACCGTCGCCGTGTGATGCACGCCGAACGTCACCGCGTGCAGCAGTTGCGCGAACGCCAGCGCGGGCAGCCATCCCGCGGCCAGCCCGATCAGCGCGAAGCGCAGCGCCGCGACCCACAGGCTCGCGCCGAGCAGCCGGATCGCGCCGAAGCGGTCGAACAGCCGCTGCTGCACCCAGAATATGCCGATCTCGGCGACGACGCCGAGCGCCCACAACAGGCCGATCGCCGTCTTGCTGTAGCCGAGCTGCGCCAGGTACAGCGACAGGAACGCATAGAGCGCCGCGTGCGCGAACAGCATCAGGAACGCCGACGCGAAGAACGCCTGCACGCGCGGCTGGCGCAGCCGCTCGCGCACCCGCATCGCCGGCGGCCCGGATTGCGGCACCGGCACCGTGCGCAGCATCCAGGTGCTCGCGGCCAGCGCCACGAGGATCGCCGCCATCCACCACGGCAGCGAGCGCATCCCCCACGCGTCGAGCACCGGCCCCATCGCCACCACGCCGACGATGAACCCCGCCGAGCCCCAGATGCGGATGCGCCCGTAGCGGCCGGCGTCGCCCCCGGCGTCGCGCATCGCGATCGTCTCGCCGATCGGCATCTGCGCCGCGGTCATGAAGAACAGCAGCGCCAGCACCGGCAGCAGCGCCGCGAAGCGGTCGCCGGCCCAGGGCAGCAGCAGCGCCGACAGGAACGCGCCGACCGAGCTCACCCGCAGCAGCAGCACGCGGCTGCCGCCGCGATCGGCCATCCAGCCCCAGAACGGCGGCCCGACGATCCGCAGCACTTGCGGCAGCGCCATCAGCACGCCGATCTGCGCGATCGAAAGCCCGATCGCGGCCAGGTACAGGCTCAGGTACGGCGAGAACAGCCCGACGTAGGTGAAATAGGCGAGATAGAGCGCCCTGATGCCGGCGGCGCCGATGCCGCCCGCGCTCAACGCGCGCCGCGGGGCGCCGGCCCCGCGATGCGCGGCGTGTCCACCGACACCTCGGCGTTCTGTGCGCGATCGCGCAGCGCGTGGTCCATCAGCACCAGCGCCAGCATCGCCTCGGCGATCGGCGCGGCGCGGATGCCCACGCAGGGGTCGTGCCGGCCCAGCGTCTCGACCGTCGTCGGCGCTCCGTCGAGGTCGATCGAGCGCCGCGGCACGCGGATGCTGGAGGTCGGCTTGATCGCGAGCTCGACCACGATCGGCTGGCCGGTGGAGATGCCGCCGAGCACCCCGCCTGCGTGGTTCGTCGCGAAGCCTTCGGGCGTGAGCTCGTCGCCGTGCTCGCTGCCCTTCTGCGTCACGCAGGCGAAGCCGGCGCCGATCTCCACGCCCTTGACCGCGTTAATCCCCATCATCGCGTAGGCGATGTGGGCGTCGAGCTTGTCGTAGAGCGGCTCGCCCAGCCCCACCGGCACGTTCTCGGCCACGACGCGCACGCGCGCGCCGCACGAGTCACCGGCGCGCCGCAGCGCGTCCATGTATTCCTCGAGCGTCGGCACGATGCCCGCGTCGGCGGCGAAGAACGGGTTGTTCGGCACCTGCGCCCAGTCGGTGACCGGAATGACGACCTCGCCCAGCTGCGTCATGCAGCCGCGGATCTGCGTGCCGAAGTGCTCGCGCAGCCACTTCTTGGCGATCGCCCCCGCGGCGACCGCCGGCGCGGTGAGCCGCGCCGACGAGCGCCCGCCGCCGCGCGGATCACGCACCCCGTACTTGTGCCAGTAGGTGTAGTCGGCGTGGCCGGGGCGGAAGGTGCGCGCGATCGTCGAGTAATCCTTGCTGCGCGCGTCCTGGTTGCGGATCAGCAGCGCGATCGGCGTGCCCGTGGTGCGTCCTTCGAAGACGCCGGAGAGAATCTCGACCGCGTCGGGTTCCTGCCGCTGCGTGACGTGGCGCGAGGTGCCCGGGCGGCGCCGATCGAGGTCGGGCTGGATGTCGGCCTCGGACAGCGCCATGCCGGGCGGGCAGCCGTCGACCACGCAGCCGATCGCGGGCCCGTGGGATTCGCC
>CALMSQ010000455.1:0-2889 GCA_937872345.1 uncultured Burkholderiales bacterium
CGCTCGGCCCAGTCGCTCGGCCGGAACGGTCGCCCCGTCGTCGTGAGACCGACGATCACGAAAGACCTGGCGACGGGGGGTTCGATCATCGAAGGCGGCCGCACCGGTGCAAGCGGCGCGCGAAGCCGCGATTATAGCGCCGCCGGAGCCGACCACCATTGGCCGGAGGGCGACTTTCCCCTACAATTCAAGCAATTAGAACGGCGGTCCGCGAATGTTTCCCGGGTGCGGGGCAGGCACGCAGCCGCCGTTCGCGTTTTTCGAGCGCCGCTGCACACGGCGCGCCGACCAGGAACCCCGAGATGGCCGCGACCCAGCCCCTGATGAATACCTATGCCCGGCAGCCGGTGGCGTTCACCCACGGCGACGGCCCGTGGCTGTACGACACCGACGGCCGCCGCTATCTCGATTGCCTGGCCGGCATCGCGGTGAACACCCTCGGCCACAACCACCCGAAGCTGGTGGCGGCGCTGCGCGAGCAGGTCGCGCGGATCATCCACAGCTCGAACCTGTTCGAGGTGCCGCTGCAGACCGAACTCGGCGCGAAGCTGGTCGAGCTGTCCGGGATGACCAACGTCTTCTTCTGCAGCACCGGCCTAGAGGCCAACGAAGCGGCGCTGAAGATCGCGCGCAAGTACGGCCACGAGCGCGGCATCGCGTTGCCCGAGATCGTCGTCTACGAGCGGGCGTTCCACGGCCGCTCGATCGCGACGCTGTCGGCCACCGGCAACGAGAAGGTGCAGAAAGGATTCGAGCCGCTGGTGGAAGGCTTCGTGCGCGTGCCGCTGAACGACGTCGCCGCGCTCGAGCGCGTCGCCGCCGAACGGCCCAACGTCGTCGCGGTGTTCCTCGAGGCGATCCAGGGCGAGGGCGGCATCCAGCCCGCGCGCGTCGAATACCTGCAGGCGGTACGCCGGCTGTGCGACCAGCGCGGCTGGCTGATGATGGTCGACGAGGTCCAGTGCGGCACGGGGCGCACCGGCAGGTGGTTCGCGCACCAGTGGGCCGGCATCCTGCCCGACGTGATGCCGCTCGCGAAGGGCCTGGCCTCGGGCGTGCCGATCGGCGCCGTCGTCGCCCGCGGCGCCGCCGCCGAGGTATTCCAGCCGGGCAACCACGGCACGACCTTCGGCGGCAACCCGCTGGCGATGCGCGCCGGCCTGGTCACGATCGCGACGATGCAGGAAGACGACCTGCTCGACAACGCGTCGCGGCTCGGCCAGGTCATCATGTCGGCGCTCGAGCGCGGGCTGGCGGGCATGCCCGGTTTCGTCGAGGTGCGGGGCCAGGGTCTGATGATCGGCGTCGAGCTCGACCGCCCCTGCGGCGTGCTGGCCAAGCGCGCGCTGGACGCCGGGCTGGTGCTCAACGTCACCGCCGACCGCGTCGTCCGCCTGCTGCCGCCGCTGATCTTCGGCGTCGAGCACGCCGAGCAGCTCGTCGGAACGCTGGTCCCGCTGATCCGCCGCTTCCTCGAAGAGGACCGGACGAAGGCCGCATGAGCGGCGCGCACGTCATGAACCACAAGCACTTCCTGCAGTTCCGCGACTTCACCGCCGACGAGTTCGACTACCTGTTCGCGCGCACCCGCGTGATCAAGGACCGCTTCAAGCGCTACGAGAAGCACCATCCGCTCGCCGACCGCACGCTCGTCATGATCTTCGAGAAGGCCAGCACGCGCACGCGGCTGTCGTTCGAGGCCGGCATGCAGCAGCTGGGCGGCGCGGCGATCTACCTGAACACGCGCGACTCGCAGCTCGGGCGCGGCGAGCCGGTCGAAGACGCCGCGCAGGTCATCTCGCGGATGTGCGACATCGTGATGATCCGCACCTTCGAGCAGGACATCATCGAGCGCTTCGCCTCGCACTCGCGGGTGCCGGTCATCAACGGGCTGACCAACGAGTACCACCCGTGCCAGATCCTGGCCGACATCTTCACGTTCATCGAGCACCGTGGCCCGATCGCCGGCAAGACGGTCACCTGGATCGGCGACTCGAACAACGTCTGCAACACGTGGCTGCAGGCGGCCGAGCTGCTCGACTTCAACGTGCACGTGTCGACGCCCCCCGGCTACGAAGTCGAGCCCGAGCGCGCCGGCCTGTTCGGCACCAGCCACTTCGAGGAGTTCTCCGACCCGATCGAAGCCTGCCGGAGCGCCGACCTGGTCACCACCGACGTCTGGACCAGCATGGGGTTCGAGGCCGAGAACGACGAGCGCCGCAGGGCGTTCGCCGACTGGTGCGTCGACGCCGACATGATGCGGGTCGCGCGCCCCGAGGCGCTCTTCATGCACTGCCTGCCGGCGCACCGCGGCGAGGAGGTCACCGCCGAAGTGATCGACGGCCCGCAGTCGGTCGTCTGGGACGAGGCGGAGAACCGCCTGCACGCGCAGAAGGCGCTGATGGAGTACCTGCTGCTCGGCCGGCTCGAGGGCTAGGAGCGTTCGCGCGGCGCCATCTCGAGCTTCATGCCGAGGTGCGAGGCGACGAACCCGAGCCTTTCGTAGAAGCGGTGCGCATCGACGCGCGAGCGGTCGGTGCTGAGCTGCACGACGCGACACCCCCGCGCGTGCGCGCGCTCGATCGCCCATTCGATCATCGCGCGCCCGGTACCCTTCGAACGCTCCGCCGAGGCCACGCGCACCGCTTCGATCGTCGCGCGCCAGGCGCCCTGGCGCGACAGGCCCGGCGTGTAGTCGAGCTGCATCGTGCCGACGACGCGCCCGTCGCGGCACGCCACCAGCAGCTCGCAGTTCGGGTCCCGCTCGATCGCGTCGAACGCCTGCGCGTAACCGGGCGCGAGCGGCAGCCCGGGCCGCTCGCGCTGCGCGCCGAGCACGTCGTCGGCCAGCAGCGCGACGATCGCCGGCAGGTCCTCGCGGGTCGCCCG